>SLFV01000232.1 GCA_007124075.1 Roseimaritima sp. | reverse complement strand
GCTTGGAACGTTTAGGCACAGGCACGACCGCTTAGCGACGCGGGATCAGGCTCCATTTTAAGCGAGCGGCAGCCACTGGCTTGCCGTTGGGGGATCCTCCAGAACTCCATTTTTACGCGGGAATTGCGGCGAGTCCCACCCCATCGGACACGTTGTCATCTGCGGCTCGTCTTGCATGCTGCTGGCAGTTAGTGCAACCCATGGTGTCAAGCGTTTGGAAGCTGCCCGTGACTTGACGGTTTCCGATTTTTGGGCTGGTACGACACCAGGGCTCGCATCATAATCGAACGCCGGGAACTACCATATCAACTGCCCATGGAGTATCCAGATGGAATGGGTTTGGTCTGATGGCGGCCGCGCCGGAAGCGGCTTCGTTGGCTTGACGGGTGACTGTGTGGTGCGGGCGATCGCAATCGCGACCGGGTTGGCATACAAGGAAGTTTACAAGGAACTGGGGGATGCGATGAGCCATTCGCCGCGCCAAGGCGTGTCGACCGCCACGTCTCACGATTTCTTATCGGTGCGTGGTTGGGATTACGCGCAGCAAATCGGGCAGCGGTTCACTGCCGAATGCTTGCCCATGGGCACCGTCATTGTGCACCTGATCAATGACACCACCAGCTACCGCACCAAGGGGCATTACAGCACGGTTGTTGATCACGTGGTATACGACACCTGGAATCCCGGTGACGAAGATGCTTGGAAAGTGGTCGGTCACTGGACCTGCGTTGACGCGCCCGCGCCTGGAATTCCTGGTAAAGGTCCGGCAGCCCAGGACGGTGAAGATTCCGAAAGCGTGCTGACGCAAAAGGAATTCGATCGGATCATGCATCGATTGCGATCGCTGGAAAACACCGCCAATAACCATGCCAGCACCGAAGGTGAAAAGCGTAATGCGTTGCGGATGATGCAGAATCTTCTCCTGCGTCACAATCTTGATCGCGAAGACATCCGCGAGGACGATAACACACAGCAAATGCGATTCACGCGGATAGCCTGTCCCGTCAATGGCCGCCGCGCATGCACTTGGGAGAAGTGGCTGGCGCACTATTTGACCAAGGAAATTTTCCCACTGGTCTCCTACTACATCGACACTTGCGGGCATCGAACGCTGTTTTATTATTACGGACCGCGCGACGATGTCATGAATGCTCGCGCATTATTCCGCGAAATGCTGGTCACGATCGCTGCCGCGGCGCACCTGAAATACCGCGGCTATTCTCGCGGCAGCGGGGCGTCGTACTGCGAGGCCTACGTGGCTAACCTGCCTAAAAGTGAAACGTCTGCCGAAGCACCGCTCAACAGCAACAGCCTGATTCATTCCAGGACCCTGGCGGTTCGCCAAGCAGCGAAGCAGTGGTTAAAGTTGGAATGCGGCGTGGAATTGGTGAAATCCGCCGGGAACCGACGCAGCAATTACGATCCCGTTGCCGCAGCGACGGGTAAACGTGACGGGCAAAACCACGACATGTCGGGTGCGCGAGGGCAGAAACGCATTGGTCACCGAAAGTAGAACCCCAGGCCGCGACGCCCGATCAGGCCCTGAACGTTGTTAACCAATCCCTGATCACGCGACCACCGACATCGGTCAACCGGAAGTCGCGTCCGTTAAAACGATGCGTCAGCCGCAGATGGTCCAGGCCAAACTGATGAAGCATTGTGGCATGCAGATCGTTGACGTGAATCGGTTTTTCAGTCACGTTCCAGCCGATTTCATCCGTGGTGCCGTAGGTGATTCCGCCGCGCAGTCCCCCCCCGGCCAGCAGCATGCTGAAAGCGTTGGGGTGATGGTCGCGTCCCGTGCCAACTTCCCGCTTGCCACTACGGTTTTCACCCAGGGGCGTCCGTCCGAATTCGGTTCCCCAAACAACCATCGTGGAATCCAAGAGACCACGCTGTTTGAGGTCACGAATCAAAGCCGCCAGCGGTTGATCGACACAACCCGCGTTGTAGGGCAATTCCTTGGGAATATTGCTGTGATGGTCCCAGGAGGCGTACACGATATTGATAAACCGCACACCACGCTCGACCATGCGTCGGGCCAAAAGGCAATTCCTGGCGAAACCGCTAAAGGTGTCACCCTGTTTGCCGCGCCCCCCTAAACCTTGCGGTTCAGGACGATTGACACCGTAAGCCTCCAGTGTCGCTTCCGACTCGCTGCTTAGGTCGATTAGCTCAGGTGCAGCAGACTGCATTCGGAACGCCAATTCATAAGCGGCAATCCGAGATGCAATCTCCGGATCATTGACCTGCAACATTCGCTGTTGATTCGCCTGCCCCAACGCATCCAAGCCCGCCCTTTGCAACGTTGGGGGGATACCAGGCGGAGTCTGCAGGTTCAGCACCGCTTCGCCTTGATTGCGAAACAAGACACCCGCGTAGGTCGATGGTAAAAAACCGGATTGCCACAACGTTGCGCCCCCCGAAGAACCGCGACCACTGGTCAAAACAACGTATCCTGGCAGGTTTTCCGATTCGCTGCCCAGTCCGTACGTTAACCACGATCCCATGGTCGGTAACCCGAACGTCCCCCGGCCACACTGCATCATTAGTTGCCCTGGATGATGATTAAACTGTTCGGTATGCAGCGATCGTACCAGCAAAAGGTCGTCAGCGACCGTGCCCAAATGCGGCAGCAGTTCGCTTAATTCCATGCCACACTGACCATGCTTTGTGAATCGATACGGCGACCCTTGCAGCAGCGCGTTATCCTTTTTAATGAACGCGAATCGCACTTTTTCCAACATCGAATCGGGTAACGGTTGACCATGCCGCTGCTGCAGCACGGGTTTTTGATCAAATAGGTCGATTTGCGATGGCGCTCCTGCCATGAAAATAAAGATGCATGCCTTTGCCTGGGGTTGAAAATGGGGTGGCCGAGGAGCCAGTGGATTTTGGATTTCCCCCACCTCCTTGGCTGAACCCAACGCTCGATCGGTGGTCAGCAGCGAACCGAGCGCTGCTGCCCCCAGGCCGCTGGCCGAACTGGTTAAAAAGTGTCGACGCAGCAATGCCGGGGGACTGGTCTGTGGGTTTGGTTGCGGAGCGGTTGCAGAATCAATAGCTGGCGTACTCATCGTCCCAATCTCACTTTCAAACAAGTTTCCACGAATTGGATATTCAAGGCGACTTTTCCGAACGGCCCGTCATTCCCGCACCAAAAATTCGTCCAAATTAAGCATCATCCGCAGGGTCGCCGTCCATGCAGCCAGTTCGGTCGCTTCCAGGTGCGGATCCTGAAAGGCAGCTTGCTGCGACAGCCACTGTGGCTGGTCCGTGTAGGCTTGACGCGCCGCCTGCAGCAATTCCAGCCAAACGTCCAATTCCGATGGGGCGACGTCGCGGGCAACGATCAACTGCAAAGCACCACGCAACCGCAACAGATCATCCGAGGGCTGCTCTCTAAGCACGCGCCGCGCAAACGCAACAGCCGATTCGAAGAACAGCCGATTGTTCAATGTTGTCAAAGCTTGAAGCGGCGTGTTACTGATTTCACGCACCAAGCGTGTTGTGTTCGAGTCGGGGCAGTCAAACGTCAGCAAGGTCGGATGGGGTGAAGTGCGTTTGAAAAAGGTGTACATCGCACGCCGATACGCATCACCCTCGGAACTGGTTTTCCAGCGAAAGTTGTTCGCGTAGCTCAATTCCGTAATTCCTGGGGGCAACGGGGGAAAGACGCTGGGGCCGCCAAGTCGCGCGTCCAACAACCCACCAACGGCCAGATTCAAATCCCACACAACCTCTGCGGAAACGCGAAAGCGATTCTGTCTGGCCAACAACCGATTGGTAGGGTCGATTTCCAGCAATTCCGGACGATGGGCGGATGCCTGCCGATAGGTCGCGCTATTGACGATCATTCGGATCATCGCCTTGCGGCTCCATGCCAACGGGTTAGCAAAATGATCCGCAAGCCAATCCAGGAGTTCGGGATGTGTAGGCATTTCACCTCGGACGCCAAAGTCACCCGTCGACCGCACCAATCCCTCGCCGAACAGTTGCAGCCAGATTTGATTGACCGTCACTCTGGATGTCAGCGGATGTTGAGGGTCCACCAGCCAACGGGCCAAATCCAAGCGATCAGGAGGGGTATCCTGAGTTCTCGATTGCAGTGGGTGAACCGCACCGATCGTCTCGATGACGCCACCCGTGACCGGTTCCGCGGGTTGCAAAAAATCCCCACGCTCCAGCCGATGGGTCGTCCGGTTTTTATGGACCAAAACAGCCGCAGGCATCAGGGGAGGCTCCGGTGCTTGTTGCCGCAACTCCTGCAACCGCTTCCAAGTGGGTTGGATCTGAGGATGCTCCGCCGCAAAATGTTCGATCAGCAAATCCTGTTCGGCTGGCGAACGCTGGTCTGCCGGAGTCCGCAACGCGGAAAGCACTTCCTGCGGTAGCCGTCGTTCCAGCGGAACGCTGTGCAGCAACGAGATCCGGAACCGTCCCAACGTATGTTGCCCTCCATACGACTGGTCTAACACAATCCGCAGATAGCGGTCGTGGTCCGCCGGTGCAACGCTCGTCAGCGCCGACCACTGATGCGGTTTTCCCACCGAACCACCGATCGCCCACCCTGTTTTCGGATCGCTCTGTAACGCCTGTCCCGGTGAAAATCGGGATTGCGAATAATCGGCTTGTGGCAACCTGAACAGCAGTTCTTCCTGGCTGGTAAAATCCTTGTCATTGCTGATACTGGCCAGAACCCGTGTCAATACAAAGTTACCATTTGGCGCGCGGCCAGGTCCGCTCTGGGGCAAACGCTGGTCAGGAATTACTTCCAACCGCAATCCGCTGACGTCCGCCCCGGCAGGCAAAACCGCGTCCAAGGTATAGCTGTCTTTGTCAACCGCGGGACCTTGCGCTAAAAAGGAGCCATCCTCCTGCGGTCGCAAATCCACACCGCTGGCACCCGCTGAAGTCTGCCACTTCAATGCGATCGGCGGGGTCTCGGCAGTCGCAGCCTCGCCCTCCGCCGAAGTTTGTCCCTGGATCGCAGTGTCTGTCGTCACCGCTGATGCCGCAACCAGTTCCGCAGTAGCCGCGTCAATGGTCCGCTGCAGATCGGGGGCAAACTGCTGTTTTTGCTGATCATAGCGGTCAACCAGGGCTGCCGCTTGCTGCTGATACTGCGTCAGACGCTGTTGATGTCGCTGCCAGTCGACCTCGGAAACAGGGACTTCGATATCCTGTTCCGCCAACTCATTGAAAAAGGCGTAGAGCTGATAGTATTCCGTTTGGCTGATTTGATCGTACTTGTGAGTGTGACACCGTGCGCAGTTGAAGGTCAGCCCCATCCAAGCGGCGGCGGTTGTCTCGGTCCGGTCAAACGTTGCTTCTACCCGAAACTCCTCCTGGTCCGTCCCCCCTTCGGTATTGGTCAATGTTTGCCGATGGAACGCGGTCGCCAAATGCTGACGGCTGTCGGCAGAAGGCAGCAGGTCACCGGCAAGTTGCCAAATCGAAAACTGATCAAATGGCAAATCTTGATTGATCGCATCAATGACCCAATCGCGATATCGCCAGGCATGAGGACGGGGGCGATCCTTTTCGTAGCCATCCGAGTCAGCATAGCGGGCAATGTCCAGCCAGTGGCGTCCCCAACGCTCGCCAAACGCGGGCGAAGCCAGCAGCCGATCAACTAGGGCTTGGTAGGTCTCCCGCGACGGGTCTTGCTGCAGTGCCAGGATGTCTCGCCGATCGGGGGGCAGGCCTACCAGGTCGTAATACAGTCGCCGCACTAAGGTGGCAGGGTCCGCTGGCGGCGAAGGAGCAACCCCTACCGCATCCAAGCCCGCGATTACAAAACGATCGATTGGATTGCGGGCCCAGTGGGCGTTCCGGCCGTCAATCGTTGGCGGAGCAGGGGACTGCACAGGCAGGTAGGCCCAATGGGTTTCGAAAATCGCACCCGATTCAATCCATGACTCCAAGATTTCTACTTCTGCCGCAGTCAAGGGGTCGCCGTCGGGTGGCATGCGTAAACCTTCGTCACTACTACGCACACGATGCAGCAACTCGCTGCCGCTGGCGTCCCCCGGACGAATGGCAACCGCGCCCGAATCCAGCTCCGCGGTTGCAACCTCGGCTTGATCAAGTCGTAGTCCGGCCTCGGCTTCATCGGGTCCATGGCACAGCAGGCAATGCTTGGCCAGCAGCGGTTGAACGTCTCGCCGAAAATAAATCGCATCGTCAGCACACACCGCCAGCGACAGGGCACTGACCAACCAACCGACCACCACGATCGTTAACATTGCGGGGTGACGCAACCGGCGATCAATAACCGACGGATTTGCTCTCCCGCTCCGGAGAACTGTCCCTGCGGCTCGCGCTTCGAGAGGGCGATGAATAGAAGTCGACGTCGCAGTCATGGATCGATCGTTGCTGCGAAAACGCTGGGCCGAGGCGGGCAGTTGACCAAGGGGTGGCATGGCAGGTTTATCGGCTAGCTGGTGAGGTAATAGATGTTAGACCGGCGAATAGGCATCGATGCTGCGTTACAGAATATCGAACCCAAGACGTGATATTGCCGTACTTCCGCTGCTTTCAGTATAACAGACGTAGCGTCGACTTGTTTCGGGTAGGCCTTCCGCGGTTCGCGTGATCGCGACACCTCGTTTCTCCATCACGATTGATTTGATTTTTGGTCCTTGGATTACTTGCCAATCCGTGTCGATGGAAAAAATCGCAACCGAATGATCGGAGTGATCATGGCTGGAGGTCGGTCAAGCCGCATGGGGCGCGACAAGGCGTTACTGCCGCATCGGGAAGCCACTCATTTTTTGCAACATGCAATCGATCAGTTGGCCAACCTTGTTGATCAGATCACCATTGCCGGTCGCGACGCGGAGCCCGGTCTGGTAAGTGAGGTGCCGCTG
>SLFV01000212.1 GCA_007124075.1 Roseimaritima sp. | reverse complement strand
GGAACAATTGATCGTAGTTCTTCGACTTGCAAGCCTGGTGAATGGATCGTAACAAACCTTGCTGCTCGTTAATGAAGACGGTCGTGATCTCGCGCAACAATTGCGGATCCCCCCCAACTACCGCAGTGGCCCGTTGCCAATCGATCGCATGTTCCATCGTCAGCGAGGCTGGGGCCTGCGACGTCGCTTGCTCAGGTTCCGGTTGACGGACCTGCCGCGCGTTTTCCGGATTTGATTCCGAAAACCGGTTCATCAACGTAACAAATTTTTCCAGCATCGCTGAGATGCGAATCGGCTTTGCAATGTATTCGTCCATGCCAGCTTCCAAGCAGGCCTCGCGATCCCCCTTCATTGCATGCGCCGTCATCGCAATGATAGGTTGATGCAGCCCGGTCGTTTCTTCTTCCTGGCGGATGCGACGTGTTGCTTCCATACCATCCAAAACGGGCATTTGCACATCCATCAATACCAGATCAAAGGTCTGTTCCGCCAACGCCTCTATCGCCGCTTGACCATTGTTAACCACCGTGACTTGATGCCCGTGTTTTTCCAGCACTCCAATCGCCAAGCGTTGATTAACGATGTTGTCCTCCGCTAACAGCACTCGCAGCGGGCGTTGCTGATCAACCGTCGCCAAGTTGTGGGCTTCCGCATCCGCTTCCGGTTCTGCAGAATTGACGCCCAACACGCGCACGATGGAATCAAATAATTCTGACTGCTTTACAGGCTTGATCAACCGTTCACTGATGTTCAGTTTCATCCTCCGCGAGGCATCGCCAATCCGGCCCCCAGACGTCAGCATGATCATTGGAATAGATTGGCTTTGCTGGGATTGACGCAGTTGTTCGGCAAACTGAAAGCCATCGACATGTGGCATTTGAACATCACTGAGGATCAGGTCAAACGGTTTACCCGCGACCGTAGCCTTGTTCACAGCATCGATCCCCGCCGCAGCGCTATCGGCGGCGACCGCGACGATGCCCCAGTTCTTTAACATTTCGCAAAGGATTTGGCGGTTGGTCGCATTGTCATCAACAATCAAAACCCTCGTGCCTCCTACAACCACCAAATTACCTAGTGATTTGGATTGATTTTTAACGCGGTCCATCAGGACGGTGAATGTGAATTGACTTCCTACCCCTGGTTCACTTTCCAACCAAATCTCTCCCCCCATCAGCGCAACCAAACGGGAAGAAATCGCCAGCCCCAGTCCCGTGCCACCGAAGCGCCGAGTCGTGGAACTGTCAACCTGTTCAAATTCGTCGAAAATGCGAGACTGCTTTTCCTTCGGGATTCCGATCCCCGTGTCGCGCACCGTTACCTGCAACCGGATTTGTCCGTTCAGCGGAGCAGCACACTTGAGCTCAACAACAACCTCACCGGTCTCGGTAAACTTAATCGCGTTACCCACCAGATTCACGATAATTTGCCGCAACCGCCCCTGGTCTCCGCACAATCGCTGCGGAACTTGTGGATCGACCCGAAAGGCCAGTTCCAACTTCTTCGCATGGGCTCGCAGCCCCAGCGTTTTCATGGTGTCGCCCAAACATTCCCGAACATCAAACGGCACGGAATCTAATTCCAACTTACCTGCTTCGATTTTCGAGAAATCCAAGATATCATTGATGATCGCCAACAATGCATCCCCCGACGCTTGGACCATTGCCAGGTATTCCCGTTGGTGATCATCAATCGCAGTATCCTGTAATAACTCGGTCATTCCAATAATCGCGTTCATTGGTGTACGGATTTCGTGACTCATGTTGGCCAGGAAATCACTTTTAGCGCGATTGGCGGCATCGGCGGCATTCTTGGCATCCAGGAGCTCGCGCGTCGTCCGTTTGTGACTGGTGATGTCGTGAACGATGCCGACTAAGCCGATTACCTGGCCATCGCGGTTGCGAATAGGGACTTTGGTTGTGGAATACCAACTTTCTTGCCCCTGTGAATCACAAAAAACATCTTCCTGATGCAGCAGCGGCTGGCCACTACGCATCACAATTTGATCATCTGCAACGATGTGACAAACCGTTTCCAGGGGCAACAAATCAAAGTCGGACTTCCCAATCATTTCCTCAGCCGACTGCATACCGTGCAATTTGTAGAAGGCTTCGTTGGCGGTCAAAAAGCGACCGACACGATCTTTTACGAAAATTAAATCTGGTGAATGGTTGATGATCGTCCGCAGCAAATCACGTTCTCTGGCCAATTCGCGTTCGGCTCGGATCTGCTGGGTGACATCACGAGAGATGCCAAAGGTTCCTGTC
Organism: Roseimaritima sp.; assembly: GCA_007124075.1. Classification (GTDB taxonomy): domain Bacteria; phylum Planctomycetota; class Planctomycetia; order Pirellulales; family Pirellulaceae; genus Roseimaritima. Next base: position 19,328 of record SLFV01000212.1, on the reverse strand, counting down.
ACCATGCCGGTCGCATCTCGCAGCGGCAGCTTGGTGGTTTCGCACCAGGTATCCTGACGACCGTCGGCATAGGTTTCACACTCCAATTTGCCAATGATTGGTTCCCCCGTACTCATCACTTTCCGTTCGTCGGCTAGCGCTTGCAACGCATGGTCGCGGGAAAAAAAATCGAGGTCGGTCTTACCGATTGCTTCGGCGGTTGACCGAAGTTGCAACTTTTCGGCCAAACTGTCGCTCAAGCGGATGAAGCAACTGTTTTGGTCCTTGAAATAGATGGCATCGGGAATATGCGTCAGCAAGGTATCAAGCAAGAACTTCTGATACTGTGCTTCGGAGGATGCGCGCCGGTGCTCCGTTACGTCCCAGTACATCACCTGCACACCGACGATGTTCTTCTGTTGGTCTCTCATTGGGGCTTTGAACACTTCGACAAAGATCGTCTGATCTCCTGTCTCGTGTTCCTCGATCGCATGATGGACCTGCCCCGTCTTCAGGACCGTTTGGTCATCATGGCGGTACTTTCGCGCAAGATGCGCAGGGAACAAATCGAAATCGGTTTTGCCCAGCAAGTCCTCAAGCGATTTTTTCGCTTGCTGACAAAACCGTTCGTTGGCGAACTGGATTCGACCTTCGCAATCCTTTCTGGTAACACTGATGGGCAGGCTTTCTACCAACGCTCGATATGCAGCATCCGCGTCGCGATAGGCTTCGGTTGCCCGTTGTTTTGACGTCAAATCGATCGTTACGGCCTCGATACGTAGCGGTTGCTGTTGGGCGTTGCGGACCAACTTCGCGTTGATTCGTACGTGCTTGATCGTTCCGTCTTGCGGAACCAGTCGAACCTGTTTCTCAGCCCGGCCCGCCTTGCGAATCTTTTCCAGAAACGCGTTGATCGCCCCGCGTTCTTCGGGATGCACGTTTGCCCACAGTGCCTGCGGATTGGCTTGTAACTGGTCTTTGGTTGCGTCAAAGATCTGCTCCGTTGCCGGATTGACGAACAGGCATTGCTGAAAATCCGGCGTGAACGCCCAGACCGCCTCGTCAATCGACCGAAGCAACGATTGCAACACTTCGGTCACTTCATTGTGGGGGCCCTTCGCTTTGAAATGCGATGATTCGGAGTGCAAATCAGACACGTAAGTTACCTGGCAAAAAAGTTAGGTCCCGCAATTTGGAAAATCGCGCAACCATTCGAAATTAAACTCGTGATCGGCTGTCGATGACGTCAAACGGGGCACGACGTCTTTAGCGGTGCCCCCGCTCATTGCTCCGGCGGTCAACGGGAGTGGACACGGACGGTTGCGAATCCGCGATTGTCCTCCAATTCACCGGGGTGATCTCCAATGCGAAACAGCAACCAACTATCACGATCCACCCTCAACTCGGATCGTTCACCCACTACCTGTCGCTGCAGTGGTGGTAATGTCATGGCTTGGTTATCGATCCGGCTGGGAACGCAAGCGACCAACAGTGCGCCAAGTGGATGGCCATCATGGTAACGAACCGTTACACCCGAAGGCTCGCAAAGCCAGGGGCGAGGGGAATCGCCCAAGGTATATTTTCCCTCTGCGGTGATCAGCAAGCGATCACCAGCGGCCACTCGCACCCCCGCAGATTGCCAACCGCTGGCCGCATCAATCCGCAACTCCAGCGTCTCTCCGCTCCATTGCTCCTGATCTGCTGGCCACTGAATGCGATTCCTTGTCGTGTCGTAACCGTAATCGAACTCGCTAAGCAAAAGCTGCCAACGCCCGTGCATTACGGGAATATGAGTCTCCAGTAGCGATAAAAACTTTCGTGTGAACTGTTCCCCTGACTCAGTTGGCTGGTGCGGCGCGACCAGCAGTTGGCTGCGATATTCAGGATACATCGTTAGCATTACCACTAAAGCCCACGCCCAGGCATACGGTTCCACCTCCTTGGTGATCTGATCGGGGCGATCAAAGATCGCGGCCAGCGATGGCAGACGGTTTTCACGACGGCGAGCCGTGATGATTCGGAATCGCCCCCAATAGGGCACTTCTTCGCGACTGGTGGGAATTGTCGGTAAGCGAATGTCGGCAGCCTCCCCACGATGTGTGGCCATCAATTCAGCCGTCCCCTCGTTAAACCAATTGGCTCCCACAGACCGAAAGACATGTGCGGCGAAGCCATGGAACGCTTCGTGCAAAACTAAGTGACGGGTGAAGTATTCCGATGGTTGCGCGACGGCCCACGCCGAATCACCGCTTTGAAAGCCGGTTGGAAAATCCTCCAACCCTGGCGGCCACAGGCCTTGACTACGAAACTTGATTTTGTCGGCCATTAAGTACAGGGTCAGCCGCCAGTTTTCAACAGTCGCATCAGGCAGTTTCCAGAATCGTTGCCACTGCGGAACCGCGGCATCAATCGCTTCGGGCAAGGAACTCACCGCAGGGCTGGTAGGCATATCGGTGACGATTGTGACCCACCGCCCAGCGAACGTGCGCAAACCAGATTGTGGCGGTGCTTCCGCGGAAATACTACCAAGCCCCAACACCAAGCAGCCCCAGCAAAAAACGCTCCGGAATAACAAGCTTCGCTCGACTCGTCGCTGGCGTTGAGGATTGCGCATCATTAATCGGAAGTCGTTTTTTAAAAAAACTAACGCGGCACGGATAGGGCCTGCTAGCAACCTTCTTTGGCGATGAGCGGGAAAGAAAGTGTCGGACACCTCTCATCCAACGCACCGCACGGTGCGAGTGTCCTGAAAACGGTACCCGATCTATCCTGCCCAACCGAAGCCTAACTACCCATTGAAAAGCGGACGGCCCCTTCCTTCGACAGATAGCTAGCCTAATCCAACCCCCTTCCAGTCTACATCAATTGCTGGAGAAATTTCCCGCAACCAGCAGGCTTTGGCAGCCGTGTCCTAGCGATTATCTGCGATAATCCGGCTGTAAGGCGAGCGGCAGATGAAAATTTACCTCCGTTTTTAGTAGGATGGGGCTTCCAAGCCCGTCCCGCGATAAACGGACGGCCCCGGAAGGCAAAGAAACTTCTCTTGGCTCTGATAATCGCATCTGATACTCTCCGGCAGTCAAGGAAAGTGAAGTTTGACCACCACGTCCGCTTCGCAATGACACATTCAATCTAGCCACTAGACTTAGAAACGTTGACGCCGTTGGAAGGGAGTTCCTCAATGGGCCAGACACAGCAAGAGACGTCCGTACATATCCGCTGGATGATCCGTCGAGACATGCCGGATGTATTGCGGATTGAGGCCAGTAATTTTGAATTTGCCTGGTCGGAAGAGGACTTCGTTCGATGCTTGCGACAGCGCAACTGCATTGGAATGGTTGCGGAGCAGGAGGATCAGGTGGTAGGGTTCATGATCTACGAACTGCACAAGAACCGCTTGCATATCCTGAATTTCGCGGTAGCCGCCCATTGTCAACGACACGGAATTGGTCGTGCGATGGTTTCCAAGTTGATCGGAAAATTATCCAACGATCGTCGCAATCGGATCATGCTGGAGGTCCGCGAAACGAATTTGTCGGCACAACTTTTCTTCCGAAACTTGGGTTTTCGCGCGGTCTCGGTTCTGCGTGACTTCTACGAAGACAGCACCGAAGACGCTTACCTGATGCAGTATCGTTACCAACCGACGGTCGAAGAGCTTGCGAATCCCGGACAACGGATCTCGCGTTTGGCGGGTTAACGATGTTTGCGATCGCAACCACGACACAGCACCGTGGGGGGAACTCCCAATGCCAGACGTGTCGCGCGGTGCGGGACCTCTTGACTACCACTGCGTCTGAAAAATCGCTTGTCCTGAACGCAACCGAAATGAATCGGGAAGCGCTCGGGCGTCCAGGCGGATAACCAGGACATGCTCGCCCGCGTCCAACGCGGTGACGATGTTCCCTTGGGTTGGCAACGGTTTGACCGAAGCACCGTCAACCCATGCCGCAGTGACCGAATGGTTTTCGCCGCCAACGAACTCAAATTCAATTTCGCCCGCGGTCGTGGTGGTAAAACGTGTCAGCAGGTAAACGTTTACAAGGGAGATGTTTATTGGTTGCTTGGTCACTTCCGCCAACATCGAAGTGGTGACGGTACCGTCGACGCGAGCCAATAGAACGCGACCGGCAGAGTCGGCCTGGCCTTGGATAACCTTGTCCATTCCTTGCTGCTCCGCGCGGTGCGTACCGGCGAAAACCTGGAACCGGCGGGCAATCCCGCCTTGCGAAGCGTCAAATCGGCCTGGTCGGCCAAGTTCGGTCAGGAAACGTATTAAATCGATCTGTTCCTGCTCGCTTAAACGATCTACCACACCTGAGGGCATCAAGGACGGCCCTGCTTTCTGGGCGACAATCTCAGCCGTAGGGATTCGCACCAATTGGTCATCGGCCTGCCGTAGGACTAATTCTTCAGCGGTGGAGTTCGTTTCGATTCCAGCAAACACCTCCCCATCTTCGGTGGCCACAACAAGACTGTGAAAGCCCTCTTTGATCTTGGCATCTGGGAGGTAAAGCGACTCGATGATGTAGTCCACCGGTGCACTGGCCCCCAAGCTACTGAGGTCAGGTCCCACCTGACCACCAACACCAGCAATCGCATGGCAGTTGATGCATTGCAAATTTTCACGCCAGTAGATCTCCTGGCCCCGATCGGGATTACCGCGCTCTGCAACTGCGACCTGCAGTTCTCGAATCCGCTGGGCGGAAAACTCCATCTCCGGCTTGGTTCCTGCTATTTTTTGCAACGCGTCTCGCAGTTCGGTTTCCTCGCGTCCCACGCTGGTGATGGCATGCAGTCCGGCCGCGATCACATGGGGGGGATAATTTTTCTCGGGCAATTCCACCGCGAGTCGTTTGCCAATTTCCGCATTTTGCAGAGCGGCTTGCCAAAACGAAACGGCTTGCGGTTCATTTTCGCTACCTTCCAAGACTTGCCAGAAAGCAGCCACCGCGACCTCTTGATTCAACGCAAACAGCGTAACTAGAGCCGACTGGCGCAAGGACGTATTTTGCTGGACCTCGATTAATTTCCGCAGAGGAGCCACCGCGGAGGCATCGCCCAGTTGTCGCAGTGAGTTCACGGCCGCGATTCGGATCGGCAGCGTTTCCTCGGTCGCGGTCGCGAGCTCCAGAAGCCGCGGTCGCGCGGATTCCAGTTTCCAACGCCCAACAAGTTCAACCGCTTGTTTACGAACCGACACCTCGGCGACATTCAGGAATTGGGTGACACGTGTCAAATCGCCTTGTGGTCGGATTCGCCGCAACCGATCTGCCTCGCTGAATGTTCGCAACACCCGCGCGGTAGCCTCCGGGACAAAGCCACCGCTGGTCGCTTGATCCAGCAGTCTCTGTAGTTGAATCGGGTTGCCCGTCCGACCAACCAATTCGATCCAAGGGCCACCACCATCGGTTCCAATTGGATTGGTCTTCAGATAGCTCTCTAAACAACGTTGCGATTGCTGCGGTGGCACATTTTCCAGCACAAATGAGATCTGTTCCGTCCATGTTCCAGACAAAATCGCATCGACAATCGCCTGGGCATGATCATCGACAAGTTGAGCAGCAGCGAACTCGATGAAGCGATCTTTCGGCAATTTAAGGGCTTTCATCGCGACAGCTACGGCGTCGACGGACCCGAACACGCTTAATCCGCGAATGGCTTCCAGCCGGACCCGTGGGTGGGGATGTACAACCGCCTCGCTGAACCACTTTCCAGAATGACTGCTCTCTAAAACCTCGATCCCAGGGTTCTGTGGGTCGCTCCAATCTGCAAGGACACGAACTGCGGCCGCGGCAACTTGGGGAATATCGCTACGCAGCAGTTGCCGCAACAGATCTGGACGGACCAGGTTTAATCCTTGGCAAATCCACAGCGCCTGCAATTTCGCGCGATCGTCGCGAGGTTGCTGCAACCAAGCCGCCAGCACTGCGGAGACATCCTCCGAATCGGCGCGTTCAAAGAGCACACGCCGTGATTGATCGCGGGTGTAGCGGTCAGCGGCCACAAGTTTATCCAGAAGAAGTTCGGTTTTTTCCAGCGTTAAATCGGCTACCTCTTGCCGCTGACCACCTGTCCAGCGGACCTTCCAAATCCGGCCATGCCAACGGTCGCGACGAGGGTCACGGAAGTCAACTTCACCATGATTGATGATCGGATTGGACCAGTCAGCGATGTACAACGCGCCGTCGGGACCTTGTTTGACATCAATCGGCCGAAACGTGGTTTCTGAGGTCCGCAGCAGGTCTGCTCCAGGAATCGCTACGAATCCGGCGTCTTGATCTTGCAGCAAAAACTGCGTCACCCGATTGGCGCGGAAATCACATGTGACAAATGTCTCCTGCCAATCCTCCGGGTACGATGGTCCGGCAACAATTTCCGCCGCCGCAAACTTGGGATAGTTTCCCGGGCTGATCAAATCCAATTGACGTCGCGCACCGGGAGTCGGGTGGAACACAGCCCCCGGAAAGCCCCATGCCACCCCGCGGAAACCGGCACCGTCGGTCAAGAACGACTGGCCGAAGGCGTCGAATTGATGGCCCCAGGAGTTCCACAGTCCGCGGAAAAAGACCTGCATCCTCAATTGCGTCGGGTCCAAGCGGAATCCGCCTCCGGCTCGTAGACGAACGACGGAGAAAGGGGTCTCCGTGTCAGTTCGGGTGTAAACCGACTGATTCATGTACAGTCGCCCATCGGGCCCCCATTGCAGCGAATGCAAATTATGATGCGTATCCTCCGTCCCAAATCCGCTCAGCAACCGCTCTCGATGATCGGCAATGCCGTCTCCGGTGGTATCCTTCAGAAACAGCAGGTCGGTGCTTTGAGCCACGTACACACCACCATGTCCCGGAGCCAGTCCCGTGGGGATCAAAAGTCCGTCGGCAAATGTCGTGGTCTTGTCCGCCTTGCCATCGCCATTGGTGTCTTCTAGCACCAGGATTCGATCGGGTGCGGCTTGTCCGACTTCGATCATTGGGTACGCTTCGCTGCTGGCAATCCACAACCGTCCCTGCGGATCAAAGTTCATTTGGATCGGTTTATTCAGCAGTGGGTTTTCGGCCCACAATTCAACCTCCCAGCCGTCGGCGACCGTGAATTGCGGTCGTGGTTGCGGGGTAAACTCCGCATACTTTGACTGCGTGACCGGAGCAGGGACTGCTGGAACGGCCTGACCACCGACAAGCTGAGAAATGACCTTCTCTTCCGCCGCGACCAAGGCATCAAACCGTGGAATTTCGACCGCGTTTTGCCCTTGCTCGCGTTTCCTGAATCCAAATACGTAAGCCATGTTGGCAGGCCGCGAGCGGTGAAACCACCACACGTTTTTCCGTATGATCGCGTCCCTTAATGATTGCGGTATTTGCTCCGCCTGCCATGGACCAGCCGAAGGTGACAATTTCTCGACCACCGCAGCGGCGACTTCCTGATATCCCCGCTCATTCAAATGCACGCGATTGCGGCGTTGTTCGGGACGGATCGCTACTGGCGACAAATCGATAAACCAAGCCGCGTTGGCCTGTGCTAATTCTTCCACCGCATTGCGATAATCCGCCAAGACCGCAGAGAAGGGGTCTTGCTGATCGACAATCTGCAGTGGTGACAACAGCACAAAGCGAACTCCCGACACCATCTGTCTTGCTTGATCGATCAAGCGTTGGTAGTCGCTTCGGAAAGCCTGTACACCTGAGGCTCCCGATTCCAGAGCGGCAGCCATTCCATAGCCGACGATCAAAACCGTTGGCGACGTCAACTCCAGTTGTTTGACGAGTTGATTCCACCCCTCATCGGCTGGTTCGTTTCCCGCTTGCATTAAGCTTAGCCCCAATCGCGAAGAACCGGCGGGCGTGTCGGCATTCCACCCCAGATTACGAAAACGAACGTCTACCGCCGGTGTCCGCATCGTCAACGCGGATTCAATCCAACCAAAGTATTGTTCCTGTTCGACCAGGCTGTCTCCCAGAAAAACCACGCGATCCCCGGGCTGAAACACGAACGGCTTTTCGCCCACGCTGTCGGTGACAAAAAGAAAAGTGCATGACAGGGCTACGACACAGGTGAAGGCTTTACGGCAAAGGCGGGGAAAACACATTCGGGGATCTCAAGGAGGAAAGGAAGGAGGCTAACATGGTTCGCACGACCGGTAGTGATAAGCTTGCCGCGCCCGCCCCTCCACAAGAGGAAGCGACGGGACCGTGGGGATGAAGCGGTTCCATTGTTCGTCTGCCGCTCTATCGACAGTATAAGTAAAGCCAGGTAGCGAAAGGGGGATGCTATGCGTTTTTTTACACCCGTGAACGTGCCTATGAAGATGCGGGGGTCCGCTGGCGACGTTCAACATTCTGAGCAGCGATAACTTCCCGTTTTCCCTGGAAGCCCTTCCAATCCCGACTTGCTGCCGGCAGCAGGGACCAGTAGGTTGAATTGTTCGCCTTGTTCAACAGGCGGCTGAAACCCCCGCAGGCGACAGAGTGCGAGGAAACAAAGCGGGTACGATCATGTGGTTCCAGCCCGATCGAGGATTGCCAAAAATGATTCTGCGCCCCAAGAAGTGTTCCGAGCGATTTGTCTGTCGAATAAAGCGATCGCGCAGTGGGATCCGTCCAGGACGCCTACTCGCCCAGCCTGCCGCGGAGTACCTGTGGTTGTTCTTGGGATTCTTGATTCCACAACTGCCTGCATTTGTGTCTGCCGCCCCACCAGTGCTGCAGGTTTTGCGAGCGACTCCTGATCCGTATGGCTATCCACGACCGTTTCCAGATTCGCAGCACGTGCCGGTGCGAACCAGCTTTTTCATACAGTTGGGATTTGACAAACCCACAGACGATCGCCTGCTGGAGGAGTCGCTGGAAGTCACTTTACTTGACCCCGAAGGCGCACGAATCGTTCTGGTGGGACCGGGATTGCAATTCGCCCCCGGTTACCGTGGCAGCTTGCAACAAACCCGCGCTGCGGCGCCCACTTGGGCGCTGAATCTTGATGGGAATGCCCTCGGTCACGGGAACCGGGACTCACGTGTAATCCTTCGTTCACACACGCGATACCGCGTAGTGGTCTCTGCCCGATCACGCGGCGGTGCTTCGCTGCAGGCAGCCGGCAGGAGTTGGTATTTCACGACTCAGGAGCAGGAAGGTGCGGAACATGCCGTCGACTTTCGGCTGGATTTGTCCGCCGCTGAGGTGCAGTGGCACGGCGGATTCTTTCGTGGGTTTTGTAAGCCAAGCTTCGCAACCAGCGGTTCCAACATGCTTCCGACTTATGAACTGATGGCAGAAGTCCGCAACGATTCGCCTCAGGCCTGGATCTGGCAGCGAGATTTTTGGCTGACCGGGATGGAGCATCAGCCGCACTTCATTTCTCCTCGATTGCCCAACCTAGTTCGCGAGCAAGAAACGCGTCGAATCGTGCGGATCGAGGCTGCGGGAGCAAGCCGGTTACTACATCTGGAGGCTTTTATCGGGCACCAGCAATATGGAATCGCCGCGAATCGACCGCTCAAGGGCGACTACACCGCTGGCGAAGAAGTCCTAATCGCCGATGGTGTCAATCATGTCACTGCGACTGTTCAGGAGATCGTTCGGGACGAAGGGCAAACTCGGATTCTCCGTGTTTCCGGGTTCCAGGATCCGGCGGGGGGATGGAAACTAGACTACTCAGCACCACTGTCGGAGAAAGAACTTGCCTTTGCACCCGGGATGTTTCCGGTCGGAGGCTGCTACCTGAGAAAGTTCCGACCCGTCGGAACACCTTGCTATTACTGGGGACGTGTCGACCGGGAGTGGGACCTAGTTCATGCGCGTTTGGGGCATCGTCTGATTGTAAATTTTGCCGACGCTCCTGGCGACCTATCGGTTGATGGGCAGAATTGGACGTACCCCAAGGATTATGCTCAGTATCATCAGGTGGTTCACACGATCACCACCCGGCTGATCCAGCGGTACGGTGACGCTTGCCTGGATTTCCTCTGGAGCGTCTTGAATGAACCTGATTTGGCCCGCGTTTTTTGGAGGAGCGGTGACTGGGATGAACTGCAGAAGTTTTATGACTACACCGTGGACGCGGTGCTGCGGGCCTTTGAGGACCAGGGATACGACTCCAGTTTAGTCCAAGTCGGCGGGCTGGAGATCGGAGCAATTTTTGGCGTGAATATTGAACGTCCCGTGCTGGGTCGCTTCCTGGCTCACTGTTCACCACAGGCCCAGCGGGACGGCGCGCTGGCGTACAACGCCGTGATCGAGGATTCCCGATTGGAGGGAAAGCGATCACGGCGGGTCACGGAATTGTGTCGTCGCACCGGTCGCGGCAGCCCGTGTGACTTCATCTCGGTGCATGCCTACAACCGTTCGTCCACAATGGCCGCAAAGCTGACTCGCGCCAAAGAACTTGCGTTGGAGATTGACCCGGACTATTACGCCGAACTGGCGGTGCATTCGCTGGAATCTTGCCCCGGATGGAGTCCACCTCCCGATTTGGCCGCCGCCGATAGCTATTTGGGGAATGGCTATTTTCCCACGTGGTGTGCCGATGTGGCCTGTCGGTTATTACGGAAAGCCGCTGAAGATCCTCGCTACAACCGTGGTGATTCGGTCCTCACGTTCTGGCCCTGGCCGAATCGCAACTTCAGCGGATACAACGCGGCGACTCGGGTGATTGCAGTTGACCAAACGGGAGACGGTCAAGCCGATCGGGAGGAAACGATCGCGATGCCGATCTTGCATTTTCTGGGCCTGCTGGCCCGCATGGAATCACCTTTCCTGGTGCTGGACGAACAGCGGGTCACGGGGCATGTCGTTTCCGGCTTTGCCTCGCGATCGGGACAAACAACGCGATTATTGGTCTACACCCACGCGGCGGCTGACACGGAGTCCCGCAGCGATGATTGTTTTCGGGTGCGAGTCCAACTGACGGGGTTGGAGGGTGCGCGTGTCCGGGTTCGGCAGTACCAGTTCGATCGGCGGCACAACAGCTATTTCGAAGAGGCACTTGCGTTGCGAGATCGCCGCCAACGAGGGCGGACCGATCCACTGGCTGCAGCGCAAGTTGCACGCTTGGCGGCTGACCTACAGGCCGACAATAAGCAGCGCCAAATGGCGGCACTTGCAAAGATTGCAGGACTGTCGGAGGTTCCGCAATCGTTATTGGCTGCGGGTTTAACGCTGCACCAGACCACTGAAGATATCGAGGTCCGAGCGGAGATCGAGCGGATTGCTAATCGATTGGGGAATCGTGGTGATGTTTACAGTCCGGAGGAAATCGCCAGCATCACCCAGCGTTCCCGCTTGGCCGTCACACGAGAACAAGAGCATCCCGTGGGCCCGGACGGGGCGTTGACGCTGCAACTGAAACTGTTGGCCAATGGCGTTACGTACTGCGAGCTTGATTTTTGCGACAGTCGGTAAGGCGAACCAACGCTAAGAACGTCCCCGCCTTCGCCCGGATCTTCCCCCTGTTTAAGACGCGACGATGCCATGCGTCACACTACCGTTGGTTTTACCCGAGCACTGCCGGGCAAGGAAAGTCATCTGCCGAGCACCAGCCAACTGATTTCAGCATGGCTCGCAGCAAACGCTTCAGGGCCCTGCACCAGCGATGCAGCCTGGCGCTACTGGCCCCGCAGCACGTTCCATTTCTGCAGCTTTGGCAGGAGTGTTTCCGCCCAACGACGGTAGCCCTCGGCGCTGAGATGCAGCAGATCGGGCATCACTTCTTTTGAAATCGTTCCATCGGGTTCCAAGAAGGCCTCTGATACATCTTGAAAAAAAACGTGCTGGCCATCATCAAGGGAGGAAATTTTCTCATTGACCCCCGAGTTAATTTGACGCAGAGGATCCTGCGGATCAGCACCCCGGGGAAAAATACTTTGCAATAAAATCTTCGTCTTGGGCGACTTTTGGCGTAACAGGCGGACAATCTCCTGCACCCCCGCAGCCGTCTGGGCTGGATCTTGCTGTGAATGCCCCGCGTTGTTGGTCCCAATCATGATCACCGCAACCTGGGGACGATTGGGACCCATTTGATTTTGCGACAATCGCCAAATGACATGTTCGGTTCGATCGCCGCTGAAACCCAGATTCAAAGCCTTCACGTCGCCGAAATGTTGTTGCCAAATGTCCCTGCCCGCGCCTTCCCAGCCCTGCGTGATCGAATCGCCGATGAAAACCAAATCATGCCCACCCTGTTGGGCTTGCTGCCGTTTCTCCCTATCCCGCTTTGCCCACCAGGCTTCGTCGCCCCGCGTTGCGGGAATGGTCGCGCTGTTGACCTCGTATTTGTCTCGCAACTGATTGTATCGCTGTTTCATATCCTCCAGCACTTCCTTGTATTGTGGCTGATCATGAACACTTTTCATTTCTTGCGGATCGGTCTCCAGGTCAAACAGATTCCACTCGCGAGTCCGCGGAAAATACATCGCCTTATACCGGTCAGTACGGACTCCGTCGTGCTGCGGGACTTGATGCACCGCCGCGTTTTCATAGTACGCATAGTAGATGGCTTGACGCCAATCCTCGGGCACGCCTCCATCGGATTTTAAAATCGACAGGAAGCTTTCCCCCTGAATGTCCTCCGGTAACTCGACACCGGCCATTTCCAAGAAAGTGGGGGCGTAGTCAATATTTTGGATCATCGCCTGAGACCGTTGACCCGCGGGAACGACATTGGGCCAGCGAATCAAAAACGGCATGCGCAACGACTCCTCAAACATCCAACGTTTGTCATACCAGCCGTGTTCGCCCAGGTAAAAACCTTGGTCTGAGCAGTAAATGACCACAGTGTTGTCAGCCAGTTCGCTGTTATCAACATAATCAATGATTCGGCCCACGTTCTCATCGACCGCCTGGACGCATCCCAGATAATCATGCATGTACCGTTGGTACTTCCATTGCGTTACCTGTTCGGTCGTCAACTGCCCCGCCTGCAACTGTTTCATGAAAGCTTGGTTTTCGGGCTCGTAGTACGCATCCCAATCTGCCTTCTGTTGGTCAGTCATTCTCCCATACTCACCATTCTTGATCGCTCCGCGGAAGTGTTCGGGGAAGCGATTTTCACCGTGGAACTTCATGTCATGTCCCCAGTGAAAATGATTCGCGATGCTCATTTCACTTTCATGCAACAGCTTGGTGCGCCCCGAATAGTCGTCAAACAAAGTAGCCGGTTCGGGGATCGTCCCTAGCTTGTAGCGGCCAAAGTGTCGTGGATGAGGAGCCCAATTGCGATGGGGTGCCTTGTGTTGACACATCAGCACGAAAGGGCGATCCCGGTCGCGCTGCTCCAACCAATCAATCGAAAAGTCAGCGATCAGATCGGTGCAGTAACCTTCATAACGTTTCCGCGAACCGTCCATTTCAATGAAGTCAGGGTTATAGTAACTTCCTTGCCCCGGCAAGATTCTATAAAAATCAAAACCTTCGGGCTGACTGACCAAATGCCATTTGCCGATGACCGCTGTTTGGTACCCCGTTTTTTGCAGCCGTTTGATAAAGGTCGGTTGCGAACCATCAAAGCGATTGCCGTTTCGCATGAAGCCGTTGACATGGCTGTGCTTTCCCGTCAGCACGCTGGCTCGCGAGGGGCCGCAAAGCGAGTTGCAGCAGAAAGATTGGTCAAAAATCATCCCCTGGCGAGCCAACTGGTCAATCCTGGGTGTCTGGTTGACCTGCGAACCATATGCACCAATCGCTTGCAAGGCATGATCGTCCGAGAAGATGAAGATAATATTGGGGCGCTGCCCTACCTGTGATGAATCGTCGGCTGAGACTTTCGTGAAACCATGCGTCAAACTGGCAAGTGCTGCAGCAAGCCAGAGTAAGCCGTGAAACGATCGATCATACATAGGGGCCATCGCTGGTTTGCTCCGCAGTTGGAAAGTTGAGAGGGTGAAGGTTTGCGGCACAGGACGCTCCGCCAGGGGAAGTGTCACGTATGCATGCCGCATCCGCCGGGGGATCCTTGGGAACGGTGCGGTCCGCTATACGTTACCATGCGGAGGTGGTCAATGCGAGCAGTATCCGCCGTTTGAGTTACCGGTCGTTCTTTGCTGCCGCGACACGCTGATGTAATCGACGCAGCCATTGACCGCGGGTAGTATTGGCGGCGATTTCCGGCGTCTGGATGTTGGGCCACATCGACTTGGCTAACTGGAGCCAACGTAGACCGGTCGCGGAGTCCAGCGGATCGCGTAAGTTTGCTGCGTGATTGGGGAACGGTTCGAAGTACTGACCCACCAAGTTTTTCCCGCGCTCACCGTAGCGTTGCAGTGGTTGATGCAAGCCATGGAACCCGCCCAGCGCTCCCCACCACTGAGTAACTGGAAAATCAGGATCCCCCGACAACACGTCGCTGATATAAAGGGTCGCGGCTCCCGCAGCATGCAGTCTCTGTTGCAGTTTGGCAACAGGCACCCCCTGCACCGCGGCACCTTCGGTCGCGGCGATCGCAGCGGCCGCGCCGGCTGCTTGGCCTAATGAGCTCCAGATCGGTTCCAAACGTAACGCACAAAATCCGACATGCGTACTGCTGACCGCGCCCGGGACCAGCAGGTTCGTAACACCTCCAGGGGCAGATAAATCAGGAGTCAGCACTCCGTAGGGGATCTGGTACGGAGCAACCGCTTGGTAGAACTCCCCCGTGTGCCGACCCCCGAATCGACCGCCCTCGCGCCCCGTGCCGTGGCAGTTCAGTCCGTAGTCGCCCATCGCCACCGCATCACGCTGGAATTTCGCCCGTGCGTCATTCCCCTCCGCTGCCGCGGTATCCTGTTGCGAAAAAACGTAGCTACCGATCATTCGTCTGGCCTCGCGAACGTAGAGCTGCAGTGGAAGATGATCGTTCTCCGGAAATTCGTCCTGGCACCAGCCCCACCGCTGCGCCTCCTGGCGAAACGCGGCTGGGACGTCGGGATCATTTTGCGCAAAATAAACCAAGCCTTCGTTCCAGAGCCGATGTTCATTAAAAATCCTCTGTCTGGCCTTCGGGTCACCGTCGGGCCATTGTCGATTTTCACCTGGCAGCGACTTGCGGACTAATCCACGAGAGACATCGTTCATGTCGTATTTGTCATTCGGCAAACCCGGGATGTGTGCCTTGATAATGCAACGACGTGAGAAGGCGAACGGCTTTTCGATTTCCCCACTCTCAATCAGTGGTACCAGCCCCAGGAACTGATTTCGGTCATACCCCGGTGGGGCTTTCGGGGCAACGCGGTTGCGGGGATTGGTGGTCATAATCAAGCGAAAATTGTAGCCCTGCAGTTGATCGTCAGCCTCCGCCGGTGCCAGTGATTCACTGTATTCCCGCCGCCCCTCGCGACCGAATCGATAGGGGACACCTGCGGCCGCCAGCAAGTCGCCTTCGTAACTGGCATCGATGTATATTTCCGCCGCGATAGCTACGAGGGAGCCGGCCGGATCAGCAACGTCTTGAAAGGTCACGCTGACGATCCGATTCGCGGATTGATGAGATGCGTCGGCGGCAACCTTGACATCCGTTAGGCGATGATGCGGCAGCACGCGAAGCCGGGGCCGCTCGGCCAACATTTCAGAGAAAATGATCAGATTCACACTCGGCTCGCCCTGCGTTCCCCGAAAAGCCAAGCGAACTTGCGATGAATCATCGCCGTACTTTTGCCGGTAGTACCGATCGACGCGTTGGGTGAATTCCTGAAATAGCCCCGTGATCCCGGGAAACGAGCGAAAGTCGGCATGAGACAGTCCATTGGTTGTCAGTCCTCCAATCCGCAACGTGGGCTCGACCAACACCACATCATGCCCACCATCGGCGGCAGTCATCGCGGCGGCCAATCCCGCTGGCGTTGCCCCGTAGACGACGATGGTTGGGTTGGTTTCGGCGTCGTATGCCGATGCGAAATTTGTGGTTGCGGACAGAATGACAGAAGCACATAACATGCAGACGAAAGCGACAGTTTGTCGTGGATACTTGCGCTGCGGACAAGCGAGGTTCATGGCTCTCCTTCCTATTGTTTCAGACTCTCGCATCGAAAGCACCAACAATGGTGCACGATTAGGAACGGGTCATGATACCTGAAAGCAATCAGCCCTGCGGCGGCTTGGCGGGGGTCGCTTGCCAAGGATCGGGCAGGGGCTGCATGGGGGGAAGGGGCGGAACGTACAGAGGGTTGGCGGCAGGCGAAATCGGCAGCGGCCCCGACTGCACTTCTAGGGCTTGCGGCTGGTCTGTCGAGGGCGCCGCAGCAGATCCCGGCGGCGCGGTTGGCGTGTGCATGGTTTGCGGTGGGATCTGAGCTAATCGTGAAGGATCTCCATTTCCGTTTGCGGCCAAGCGTTGTTCAAGTTCGATGACGCGATTGGTAATCAGCCGGTTTTGCGTTTCCAGTCGATCAGCCCGATCTCGCTCATGCCGAAAATCTGCTAGCAGTCGTTCGCTCTCCTGACGACAAGTGCTCAGCCCTTGACTGCCCCGCCAGATACAGCAGCCTGACAGCGTACAGGGTAACAGAAACGTGCAACTGAGTTTACGCAGATTGACCATGAGTTGGCATCCATGCATCGTGATCGCCCAAGAGACTGTTGAAAAAAGAGGCTGACCCTCTCCGACCTCTCGATTTCCTCGTGTTTGAGGGCTCCAAAGGGTCAGCCCCCTTTTTCAACATGCAGCTAAATTGGGTAGAAGGCTGGTCCGGGGAGTCTAGCAGGCAGTCAGGGGGAAGCGACACCGCAATTTCGAAGCTTGCCAAGAGCCCCTCGGAGAACCTGGGGCCACGTCAACAAGCACCTTGATTTTGGGCGTTGCTTGCGCTCCCGCTGGACGAACCAAACTTTCTTCGTTCCCAGGTTCTGGTTCATGCTGGATGCTTTTTTGCAAAAAACACCCCTTACAGGAACCAGTGCAGCAAGAACAGCAACATTGCGCGTCGCCATTACAATCGATATGCAGCCTTGCCGGTTTTCGCGACGCACCTGCGGGGGTATACCGATGGAAGGCCCTTTGAGCTAAGGAGCACGACGCGTTATTTCGTTTCCGGCTCGCTTCCTGAACTCGTCAATCTCCGGCTGCGGCGATAAACTGGCGGTTTGCAACAGCCCGTTAGACTGCGTTTGGCTGAAAGGCTGGAATTTGATTACTCCGCACTATCTTTTGCTCGCTTTAATGGAATACCGAACGCTATGGTTCGTGAAGCAATATATCAGCACGACGGTTCCGGCGACGAAGACCCGCAGACCGGCAAAACCTTACCCGACGGGCAGCCAACCGTTGCACCGTCGGGCGAGGATAATCGCTTGCGACCGAAGAAGATTGCGGAGATGGTCGGCCAGCGGGATGTCATCGAACGGTTACGGATAGCGATCGACGCGGCACGTGGGCGAGCTGAACCGCTGGGGCATGTGCTGTTTGATGGGCCACCTGGGTTGGGAAAGACGACGTTCGCCACGGTGATCCCCAATGAAATGGGGGCAGTCGTCCAATTTGCTAACGGCGCAGGGCTGAAGGCTCCCAAGGATCTGATTCCTTACCTGACCAACGTTTCAGCCGGATCGGTGTTGTTCATTGATGAAATCCATCGTTTGCCACGAAGTGTCGAGGAGTATCTGTACACGGCGATGGAGGATTTCCGCATTGATATTGTCTTGGGCGAAGGGGTCAGCGCTAGAACCTTGAACTTGCAATTGCAGCCTTTCACGCTGATCGGCGCGACGACGAGGGCGGGCATGTTGAGTGGTCCGCTAAGGGATCGGTTTCAAATTCGCGAACACCTTGGGTTCTACAGCGTGGCCGATTTGTGCCAAATCATCCGCCGCAATGCAGTGAAGCTGAAAGTCCAAATCGACGAACCATCAGCGATCGCGATTGCCGAACGGAGCCGAGGGGTGCCGCGGATTGCAAATAATCGTTTGCTGTGGATTCGTGATTACGCGCAAAGCAAAGCGGGTGGGAAAATTACGGTCTCCGTTGCGCAGCAAGCGATGGAAATGATCGACGTCGATAACTTGGGTTTGGACAAACAGGACCGTGCCTACCTAAAGACCTTGGTCGGCGTCTTCGCAGGGGGACCGGCGGGTTTGGAGGCGATTGCGCACACGATGAACTGCAGCAGCGACACGTTGGAAGATGAGGTCGAGCCGTTTTTGCTGCGTTATGAGCTGATTGTGCGAACGCGGCGCGGGCGGATGGCGACCGCGAAAGCGTATGCACACTTAGGCACCGCGATGTAAGTCCAGCGTCGGATGGGATGATGGCAGTCCTCTGCGACGTCTTCCCCGGCCCCGCTGGGGAGGGTCCGGGAGGGAATCATGGGAGCCCCATGTTTGCCGCGAGGGCTAACGCTGTTTCTTCACAGCGTTAGCTTTGCCGGTCGCCGCTCGGGAGGCTGGCGGGTTTTGCGGTAGCGGGGCGAAAGGACTGGCTCCCCAGGTGACCCCCGAGAGCGATTCCATCGCCCCTGCGGTTTCGACCGCAGGCGTGCCTTCGTCCTCCACCGCTACCGTTTGGACTCCTGAAGCGTTCGCTTCGCCCTGCTGCTGGTGTTGCTGTTGAAGCTGAGCCAACATCTGGGCCGCCAACGCGTTGGCATTATGATTGCCCCCCGGTGGCAACGACCTGGGCGGGGCACCCTTCATGGGGATTGTGGTGGTGGTCAGCCCTGCGGAAGCAGAATGAACATTGCCCAGACTCCACGCACCGCCCCGATAACTGCCATCGGCGATCGATTCCAGGTCGAAAGAACGTTCGCCCAGGCGTTTCTTGCCAGGAAGACTGACAACGGAGTTGGCGCCCTGCACAACGCCGCCATCGGTGGGTTTGAAGGATGGGACCAACGTGATTTTCTTTTCATCTCCACCGACAGCGTCCCACGGAATCCAGATACTGTAGGATGCCCCAAGGTCGGTTTGGCTGTAATACCTAGTGAACTGTTCTGGCGTGAACGCATAACGTTTTACTTCCTGGGTTTCGTCCCCCATGCTGGCGATCGCCTGCACCGCCAATTCGCCTTCAACCGGGACGGGACGATTCTGCTCGTCGTAAAAAAAGATCCGACCGCCGAATCCACGTGTCGGTGTCGATCCGGTACGCACGATAATGTCAGGCGTCCAGGTGACCGCCATTTTGACCGGTTTGGGATAGCTTACAGTCTCCCTGCCCTTCTTTCCAAACGAAAAGCTTTCACGAAATGTCTTTTCGCCCTTGATGACAGCGCAGCCAGCGCCACAGCAGATCAACAAGAAGGCGATAACAACGGTGGTGGAAATTCTATTGCGATTCATCGTTCGACTCGAAAATCGGATTTCTGATTGGTGGGTCAGTAAGCGTCAACATCGTTGAAGTTACGGACTGGTAAGACACATGGAGCGATCTGGCTTGTAATTAAGAATCCGGTC
>SLFV01000052.1 GCA_007124075.1 Roseimaritima sp. | reverse complement strand
GTTCAGTACTTCTTCGGTGATCAAGAGATACTGTTCGAGTTGCAGCGGGGAAATCGAATTGAGATACCCCTCGCCGCTCACCTCGTCCGGTAACGCATCGGCGATCGTGGGATCGACTCCAAACAAATCGCGCAGTGTGTTGCCGTATTCGGTCTTGGTCAAACGGCGAATGACAAACGTGCCTGGATCTTTGGGGCTAAGATACTTCAGCTTGTGCAGCCATTGCGTGAACATCTCACGTTCTTTATCGGTCGGCTGCTCCAAGCCCTCCGGCGGCATGTCGTGTGTTTTCACTCTCGCGGCGGATTTCTTCCACTTCTCGCTGAAGGCAGCATGCCCCGGCGTGTCCAGAGCCGGAGTGAAACTGAGGCCCGCTTGGGTCGGCCGCCGATTCTGGTGGCACTCCAGACAGTAAGTTTTGATAAACGGGCTGACATGTTTACGAAAGTGTTTCTCCGCATCCTTTTTCAGCTCCGCAAACTCCCGATGATCGGACGACTGAGCCGAGCATGCGCTCGGGACAGCGCACGCGGGGATTAGCACTGCGAGGATGATCGTATAGCGGACGAAGGGAATTGCTGCGGTTATCATTCGGAACATTCGTTGGAAGGTTGTCTGTGCATTACCATCCCGTCCAGGCCTGGCTGGCGACCCGCCCTCGGACCTCCGGGATCGTCCCATACATCGCTTGGGTATTCAGGAATTCCCCTGCCCCGCGAGTTGCAGTTGTACAACGCAAAACCACTTAAAAGGCATCCAGAACGGCTGACGACATTTTGCGGTTTTCTACGGATCGTTGTGGATACATCGCCGTCGTCGATTTTCATGCAGTGGGGTTTGGAAAAAAAGGGGGGGATGCCCCTGGCCGACCTTTCGATTTTCCTGTTTCTTGCCAAAGCCACCGCAGGGACGGCAGATCGGTCCGGCCAGCCATGGCGCTGGTGATCACTGTTTTGCGATCGCTGACGATCAGGACTGAAGTCCCCTCACGCTTGTGCCGGCGCTGCTACCAAACCGGTCGGTTTCCACACCCATGTTTTGGGCGATCTGGACAAACAAGTCGCAAAACCGGGCGTTGTCGGAACCCTGCCTCCCCGCCGCGATGTGGCGGCCGTGCCGAAATCCGCACCCACTTTGCCAACAATGACGGATTAGATAAGCCGGTGCCGAGCGTGGTGAAATCCAGCCCCCCTTCAGGACCCGCACCCTGCCTGCGGCAAATTTCGTGGTCCGTAATGCTTATCCGTTTGGGAACCGAACCCATTTTGACCGACTCGCGGCTTGTCTAAGCCTACAGGGCCAGCAGTAAACGACTGGGCGATTCGAGATAGCCGATCACATCGTTCAAAAAACGCGCCGCAGTTCCACCATCGACCAGGCGATGATCGTAGGACAGGCTGAGCGGCATCATCAGCCGCGGCTTAATCGAGTCATCAGGCATAACGACCGGCAGTTTACGACTGCGTCCGACCAGCAGGATCGCCACTTCCGGAATGTTAACGATCGGGGTGCTGTATTGGCCGCCAATCGCCCCCAAATTGCTGATCGTGAAGGTTCCCCCACGCAGGTCATTGACGCCAAACTGACCTCCACGGACCTTGCCAGCCATCTCAGCCAAACCACGAGCGACGTCGGGTACGCCCTGCCGATCAACGTCCCGCATCACGGGGACCACCAAGCCACGGTCGGTGTCGACCGCGATTCCAATGTTGACGTAATCTTTGTAAATCACCTGTTCGTTTTCGTCGTCGATGACCGCATTGATCGCGGGGTGATGCCGTAGCGCGGTCGCCACCGCCTTAATCAAAAACGGCATCGTGGTCAGCTTGATCCCTTGCGCTGCGTAGTCCTCCTTACTGCTGGATCGTAATTGCTCCAGATCGGTGATATCCGCGTCGTCAAAATTTGTGACGCGGGGAACGCTGGACCAACTGGCATGCATCTGCGCGGCGATGGTGCGGCGAATCTTTGTCATTCGTTCTACGCGGATCGGACCAAAGTCATCTTGGTCCGCAGTGCCCGGCAGCGACGCCGATCCACTTGAGGGCTTGGTTTCCTGGGGACGGGTGATCGTTGTTTGACCGCTGGCGACCATCATCGTGCTGCCCGCCTGACGAACCGCCGCGTTGGCCTGGCGAACCACTTCCATTACATCTTCCCGTGTGATTCGCCCCCCTTCGCCGGTGCCGGTGACCATGGTCAAATCCACACCCATTTCCCGAGACAATCGCCGAATTGCAGGACCCGCGGGGATCATCCCTGCCGAATCGCCGCCCGTCGGCGCCGTGGCTACCGACGGGGAAGTCGGGGTGGGACTGGTCTGCGGCACCGACGCCGAGGCGACAGGTGCGGCGGGAGGCGACGAGCTTGATGGAACGGGGGGGGGCGTTTCTGCAGGTGGCGAACGATCGATTTCCTCCCGCGTGCTCTCGGCCTGCGGTGGTTGCGGTTCGGAGGCAGGCTGTGCCTGCTCGGGTTCCGGTTTCGAAGGAGCCTTTGCATCGGACGGCGAGGCCGCGGAATCCACCTTTATCAGTAAGCCACCAATCGGGACCTTGTCCCCCTGCTTCACCAAGATCTCGACGACCTTACCGCTGACGCTGGAAGAAACTGGGACCGTCGCCTTATCGGTTTCGATCTCCAGGATATCTTGTCCTTCGGTAACGCTGTCCCCTTCGGAAACATACAGTTCCAAGATGTCGCCGGAATCTACACCGTCACTCAACTCGGGCAATTTAACTGCTTCGATAGCCATAAATGATGCAGGATGATTAGAGGAAACAATGTCGGTTAACGATGGCAAACCCATGCCAAACGCCCAGCGAACAGAAGCGTAACGACGTACAAATTAGGCGAAATACGGATCCGGCTTTTCGCGATCGTAATTCAGGTCGTCGATCGCACGATTGACATCGGCAGCCGTCAAAACTCCCGATTTGCTTAGACGATACAGCGTGGCGATCGTTATCGATTCCGCGTCGACTTCGAAGTGGCGGCGTAACGCCTGCCGGGTTTCGCTGCGGCCCATCCCATCGGTACCCAACACAAAGTAATCCCCGGGAATCCAGGGCGTCAGTTGCTCGCCCAACGCGCGAACATAATCGCTGGCAGAAATAAACGGACCCTCCAGCCCTTCCAATTGCCGCTCCAAAAAACTGACGCGTGGTTTTTCGGTGGGATGCAACATGTTCCAACGTTGACACTCCGCTGCCTCACGGCGCAATTGCGTGTAGCTAGTAACACTCCAAACATCACTGGCGATGTTATATTTTTCCGCCAACAACTCCTGCGCCGCAAGGACCCCGTTAAGGATCGCACCGCTACCGAACAATTGCACGCGAGCAATCGGTGAGTCCACTTCCTGGGAACGGAATTTATACATCCCCTTGACGATACCTTCTTCCACCCCTTCGGGCATCTCCGGATGGACATAGTTGTCGTTTTCGGCCGTGATGTAATAAATACCGTCCTCCCCGTCTTCGTACAGACGCTTTAAACCATCCAAAACAATCACGGTCGTTTCGTATGCGAATGCGGGGTCGTAGGCGCGCACCGTCGGGAACGCGATCGCGTTTAGCAGGCTGTGCCCATCCTGGTGCTGCAAACCTTCGCCGTTGAGCGTCGTGCGACCGGCTGTCCCACCGATCAGGAATCCCTTGGCTCGCATGTCTGCCGCAGCCCAAATCAAATCACCAATCCGCTGGAATCCGAACATGCTGTAGTAAATGTAAAACGGAATCATGTTGATTCCATGCATGCTGTACGCAGTCCCAACCGCATTAAAACTACTCATCGATCCCGCTTCGGTAATCCCTTCCTCCAGGATTTGGCCATCACGCGCTTCCTTGTAATACAACACTTGTTTGCTGTCGACCGGTTCGTACAACTGCCCGGCATGAGCGTAAATACCAACCTGCCGAAACATCCCTTCCATACCGAACGTTCTCGATTCGTCGGGCACGATTGGCACGATGTACTTGCCGATTTTCTTGTCCTTGCAGATGTCCGTCAGCAACCGGACGAAACCCATCGTCGTGCTCATCGGTTTACCCTGCGAACTGCCCGTATGCTTGGTGTAGTCCGCCAAACGCGGAACCTCCAGTTGCGGAGGTTCGGTTGGACGCGACGGCGCGTAGCCACCAAGCGCTTCACGGCGTTCTTGCAAGTAACGAATTTCGGCACTGTTGGCTGGTGGCTTGTAAAAAGGTGCCTTGCCAACCTCCTCGTCGCTGATCGGGATCCCAAAACGCGTGCGGAATTCCAGCAACTCCTCCTCATTAAGCTTCTTTTGGTTGTGGGCAATATTCCGACCTTCGCCAGCCTCCCCCAATCCGTAACCCTTGACCGTTTTTGCAAGAATCACCGTGGGTCGTCCATTCCTGCAGTGAACCGCTTGGTGATACGCAGCAAAAACCTTCTCCGGGTCATGCCCTCCGCGACGCATTTTTTCGAGCCGCTCGTCACTGTATCCTTTCACCAACTCCAGTAGTTCTGGATACTTCCCAAAGAAATGTTCGCGAATGTAACTGCCGGGCATTGCGGTATATTTTTGGTACTGACCATCAACCACTTCGCCCATGCGACGCACCAACAACCCTGAGGTGTCGCGTTCCAGTAAGTCGTCCCAGTCGTCCCCCCAGACGACCTTAATGACGTTCCAACCCGCACCGCGGAAGATCGATTCCAGTTCTTGTACGATCTTCCCATTGCCACGGACGGGACCGTCCAGACGTTGCAAATTGCAGTTGATGACGAAAATGAGGTTGTCCAATTTTTCACGCGCGGCCAACGTGATCGCCCCCAACGTCTCGGGTTCGTCGCATTCGCCATCGCCTAAAAAGGCCCACACACGCTGTTGACCGGTGTCTTTCAGGCCGCGATCCTGCAGGTACTCGTTAAACCTAGCCTGGTAGATCGCCATGATCGGTCCCAGGCCCATCGATACGGTTGGATATTCCCAAAAATCGGGCATCAGCCACGGGTGCGGATAACTGCTCAGTCCTCCCCCAGCGCCAAGTTCCCGGCGAAAATTCTCCAGATGCTGCTCGGTAAGCCGACCCTCAAGAAAGGCGCGAGCGTACATCCCCGGTGACGCGTGCCCTTGGAAATAGATCGTGTCACCCGAGTAGCCATCCTGGCCGCGACCGCGAAAAAAATGGTTGAAGGCGACTTCATACAACGTTGCGGAGGAAGCGTAGGTGCTGATGTGACCGCCGATTCCTTCGCTCCGTTTATTGCCACGCGTCACCATCGCCATCGCATTCCAGCGGATGATCGACTTGATTCGCCGTTCTAGTTCGCGGTTGCCAGGAAACGCAGGTTGATCCTTGCGAGCGATCGTGTTGACGTAGGGGGTCTCCGTTTCCGAAGGAACCTGCACGCCTTGCGTGGAGGCCCGGTCACGCAGTTGGTCTAATAAGAAACGGACCCGCTCAGGACCCTTGCTTTGCAAAACATATTCCAACGACGACAACCATTCAGCCGTTTCGGCAGGGTCAACATCATGAAACGATCGTTCTCCCATTGCTTGCTTCAATTCATCTTCGGCGATCGATCTGACGTCAGAAGCGGCCATATTGACTGGTCCTTTCAAGGAGTGAAACAGGTTCGACGCCCTGGAGCGTAGCGAATTTTCCATGCCCTAGGCAAGACGGGCAGGGGAAAACGATTACTTCGATTTTCTGGCGATTGTAATCAAGAAAATCGGTTTTTGGCAGGGCACAGAATCCAGCTTGTGCGCCGCTGGAGGAGCATACACACCGCCAATAGCGGGGACCCAGGCAAGAAGCCCCATAGATTCACGGTAAAAAATGGTTCCTTGCGGAGGAGCTGGCAACGGCGGCAAACCTACATCCGGGGGACGACCTCAATTCCCAGAATTCTCAGCCCGGCCCTCAGGACTTTGGCGGTGACCGCAGCCAACGCCAAGCGGGAGTCTTTTGTTGCAGAATCGGGTGCTTTCAAAATCGGGCAGTTGTCGTTGAAAACCATGTATCGACGCGCCGTATCATACAGGTAGTCGACCAACGCATTGGGAGCATAATCCTCGGCCATCTGCTGCAGTGCCTCGGAAAACCGCAGCAGCGAAATCGCCAGTTCGCGTTCGGCATCATGGTTAATTTCCAGCCGGGTAGCATTGGCCGCGATCTCTGCTTCCGTGGTTTCCCCGGCGCGAAAAATGCCCTGGATCCGGGCGTAGGCATATTCCAGATAGGCAACCGTGTTCCCTTCCAACGCGACCATCTTTTTCAGACTGAAACGGTAATCGCTGGTGCGATGGTGCGACAAATCAGCGTACTTGATCGCCCCGTGGCCGATGACGTTGGCGATCTGCTGTCGTTCTGCATCGGTAAGTGGCGGTTGCAGCTTGGCAGATCGCTCCGGTTCGCATACCGCTTCCATGGCGGCGGTGACCGCGTCATCCAGTAACGTTTCCAGGTTTGCGTTATTTCCTGAGCGAGTTTTCAGGGGTTTGCCGTCCGGGCCCAAAACGGTGCCGAACTGTACATGGACCAGACGGAGGTGTCCCAGTCCGACCTGGGGTGCCAACGCAAAAAGTTTGTCAAAGTGGTCCGACTGTCGGGAATCGACGACGTACAGGATTTCGTCGGGCCGAAAGTGCTCGTTTCGATACAATAACGTGGCAAGATCCGTGGTTGCATATAGGAACGCCCCGTCTTTTTTGCGCACGATCAAGGGAGCGTCAAATCCCTCCAAGAACACGCAAATGGCACCTTCACTTTCGGTCGCCAAGCCCTCGTCAACCAGTCGCTGCACGACGTCGCCCAGCATTGGTTGGTAAAAGCTCTCGCCCAACGTGTGATCAAAACGGACATTCAAGCGATCGTAAATGCGGTTAATTTCGTCCGAACAATGTGGCAAAAACTTCTGCCACAGGCCCAGATTCTCCCTGTCGCCTTCGTGCAGTTTCGCCGTCTCCCGCAAAACGTCGCCTGCGATCTTGGAATGCGACGCAGCAAGCGTTTGCATCGCGGGATCAATGTCGATCTGAGCGATCTTTTGTTGCAATCCCTCAAGGGTCTCGCGGGCTGCCAGCGATTTTCGTTTTGCCGTTTGAGCGGCTTGCTTCCGTTTTCTTCGTTCGGGCTGTGCAACCTCTGCGTCCCGGGCGGCCCGCTCCGCTTGCTCGGCCGCAACCGCAGCTTGATCTGCAGTTTCCTGTGCATCCGGCAGCGCAGCAATCGCAGCATGGTAGTCAACCAACGAATTTACCAGGCGGTAAAGACGCACCAATTCTTGCACAGGCGATTGGGAAAACGCGGATTCGTCGACAAAGTGCTTGTAGCCGTAGATGATCATTCCAAATTGTGTCCCCCAGTCGCCCAGATGGTTGTCGGTGATCACGCGATGACCAAGGAACCTAAAAACATTGGCCAAGGCATCACCGATCACGGTGGAGCGGATGTGGCCAACATGCATCGGTTTGGCGACATTGGGTGAGGAAAAATCGATCAAAATCGTACGCGAGTTCGGCGGGTCGGGAACGCCCAGGCGATCATCGTTTAACATCGCGATGGTGGCCTCGCAAATCCAGTCATCGCGGAGCCGCAAGTTGATGAACCCTGGGCCGGCGATTTCGGGAGGCTCGCATAAATCACGGACTTGCAGTGCCGCCACGATCCGTTCCGCAATCTGGTGGGGCGGTTCATTCAGTACGGCCTTCAACGGCATCGCACAATTGGCCTGATAATCGCCGAATTTGGCGTTGTTCGTCGGCCGGATTTGGCTAGCGTAGGACTGGACGTCAAGCGGGAACTGGGCTAACGCAATCGCCAGACGAGCTTGCAGGACTTCAAGGATTCGCATCATGCACCGCGTCTATTCGGAACTCTCAGCACCTGGGTCAACGATACCGAATTCGGTCAACGGCATTTTTTTCGCATCGGCCCATAGTGATTCCAGGTCATAGTATCCTCGGGTTTCCTGGTCAAATAAGTGGATGACGACGCTGCCGTAATCAAGCACAATCCAGTGGCTTTCGTCATACCCTTCTAAACCCATGCGTTGATCGCCCAATTGTTTTTGCAATACGTCATCGATTTCTTCACTGATCGCGTGCAATTGACGCCGACTGGTCCCGGTTGCGATGACAAAGTAATCGAACAGGGCGGTCTGATTGCAGACGTCGAGGATTAATAAATCTTGCCCCCGATTATCCAGAATAATCTTCGCTGCCGCTGTCGCTAATTGCTTGGAACGTTCAAGTCCGTGTGGGCGAATGAAGCGTGGCGAATTCGAATTGGTATCGGACACAAAATCAGGCTCTGCAAACAGTGGAAGGAAAAATCAACACCAACGAGGACTGGATCAGGACTCATTAGTTTAACGACGATCGGGCGTTTGTCAGCGGACCCTTGAAAACGGAGCAGATGGACCGATAACCTACAGTGCTGGCGGACGTAGCAGGGGCATGCACTTTGGTGTCCCTGCTGGTCACGGCGCAAGCCGCGTTGGTCAGCCGCCAAGGGCGGAAAGACTGAAAGAACAAGTTGAATCAAAAAATTCGAATGCAGGAGTCAAGCCAGATGAGCGATTGGTTAGAGGTCGGTGATAAGGCAAAAGCGTTTCAGTTAGAGACCTACGGCGGGGAAACCCTTAAACTGTCAGACTACGCTGGCAAGCCCGTGGTGCTGTACTTTTATCCGCGCGACAACACGCCGGGTTGCACGAGGGAGGCCTGCGCGTTTCGCGATTTGAGTTTGGAGCTCGACCAGCGGGGGGCGGTTGTCCTGGGGGTTAGCACGGATAGTGTTGAAAGTCACGAGAAATTCCGCGACAAGCACGAACTGAATTTCCCATTGCTCGCCGATCCCGAAGGCAAAGTCAGTTCCGCGTATGGAGCTTGGCGAGAAAAAAACATGTACGGCAAGAAATCGATGGGAATCCAACGCAGCACGTTCCTCATCGACCCCAAGGGTAAAATCGCCCATATTTGGAAGCGAGTCAAGGTCGACGGGCACGACCAGCAGGTGTTGGAGGCCCTGGATCAATTGTCGGGCTGAACATAATCGAGGGTAGTGCCGCCGCGCAGCGGGGACACCAGCCTTCCCTGACGCGACACGGATGCCGCTTCCTGAGCCGCCGGACCAGTCCCTCCTCCCCAGGACCGGGAGGAGGATGAGGAACAGCGGACGAGGTCCAGCCTATTCCGATCGGCCATTCGTCTTCAACAGAAGATGCTGGCACAGCGGAGCTTGAAAAGAGGGGGGCCTACAAATTGGCTAGCTTCGCGGCCAAATCAGCAGTTCGGCAACTGTAACCCCATTCGTTGTCGTACCAACTGACGACTTTGGCCAATTTCCCTTTGCCGCCAAGGACCTGCGTGAAGTCGGCTGCAAAAACGCTGCTGTGAGGATCATGAACGATGTCACTGCTGACAATCGGGTCGACCGCGTAGAACAGAATTCCCTTCATTGGCCCCTCGGCTGCCGATTGAATCGCAGCATTGATCGAATCCTTGTCCGCCTCCTTGGACAGGTTGACGGTCAGGTCGACAACGCTCCCGGTAGGTACCGGCACCCGCATTGCAATCCCGGTCAGTTTGCCCTGCAGTTCTGGGATCACCAGGCCCACCGCTTTGGCTGCCCCGGTGGATGTGGGAATAATGTTCAGGGCTGCCGCACGGGCTCTGTACAGATCGCTGTGCGGTTGATCTTGAATGTTTTGGTCGTTGGTGTAGGCGTGAACCGTTGTCATCAACCCTGATTCAATGCCAAACGTATCATGCAGGACTTTGGCTACGGGGGCCAAGCAGTTGGTCGTGCAACTTGCGTTGCTGACGCATTTCAGGTCGCCGGTTAATTTGTCATCGTTGACACCAAGCACGCAAGTCAGGTCGGCCCCGTCTTTGGCAGGCGCGCTCAGAATAACCTTCCGGGCACCCGCTTCCAGGTGACTGTCGTATCCCGGTTTATCGCCGGTGGCGCGTGCGGTGAAAAAACCGGTCGATTCGATCACAACATCGATCTTGTGGTCCCCCCAAGGAAGCTTCCGCGGATCACGCTCGGAAAAAGCGTGAATCGTCTGTCCGTTGACAACCAACGAAGATTCGGTGTAATCGACCGTGCCGGGGTAACGTCCATGGATGCTGTCGTATTTCAACAGCGTTGCCAAAGTCCGATTGTCGGTCAGGTCGTTCACCGCGACGACTTCGAATTCGTCGCTGCGTTCCATAAGGTTGCGAAACGTTAATCTTCCAATCCGACCAAAACCGTTGATGGCGACACGAATAGGCATGCTTGAAGCTCCTGCGAAGGGAATGAACGGAAAAACAAAGTGGTGATCGTATCGAGCCGCAGATTCGCCACGCCAACCACCGCTAGCAAAGTGGAGGCTGTGCTCGAGTTCGTACAGCATCCAAACCGATTTCGGTTATTATGGCCATCGCTTTCAAACTAACCAGCCCCCGAAGAATCAGTCGCGTTTGATGGTTTCGTCGCGTCCACCCGATTGGCAGCTCCCTCCCGGGGTTTCACCGGGGACGTGGGATTATGCACATCAACACTCGATCGCGAGTCAATACGATGCATTCCTGGCTGGCACGCCATTGGCGGCGAACGATCTTGCGTGGTTGCTGCCCTTCCTGCCGCCAGCAGCGGCAGACGGCGCGGGGTACATCCTGGATCTGGGGTGCGGAAATGGCCGCACGGCAATACCGCTGCGGCAAGCAGGGTATCGCGTTATGGGGGTGGACCTGAGTCTTCCGATGCTCAATGGCCTGCAGGCTGCGGCGGGGCATGCGGGTGTCACGATTCCCGGAATCCATGCAAACTTGGTGCAGTTGAACGGTTTTCGCGATGCGGTTGCCGACCATGCGGTTTGTTTATTCAGCACGCTGGGAATGATCCGCGGGCGGCACCACCGACTGCAGTTCTTGCGGCACGTTGCCCGCGTGGTACGTCCGCCGGGGGTGTTCGTGGTGCATGTCCATAACCGACGCGCATGGTTGCTGGACCCAGGGGGAATGCGCCGTTTGTTGGTAAATTGGTGGCGGTCCAAGTGGACTGCCGAGGAATTCGGCGATTCGGTGTACCCTTACCGAAGTTTGGCGGATATGTTCCTGCATGTTTTTTCCGCCCGCGAGTTGCGGCGGGACCTCCGTCAGGCCGGTTGGCGGGTGACGCATTGGCTGCGGGTCAGTGTTACGGGAGAACGCCTACTTTCCCGCCGGTCGAGCGAGATTGCGGGAGGGTTTTTTGCAATCTGCCAACACCGTTAGCCGACCGTTTGGGGAGAATTAGCCGACCGTTTGGGGACAATAGGATACGGGGGTTGCGTTTTTTGGGCGGACGATCCCGTGTCAGCTCAGACCAAGCTGTAGGCCAACGCGACTGCTATAATCGGAAAAAATTAGGACATTTTTCGTCCATCACCACCATTGCGAAACGACGTGAGTTTCGAGGGGGGGAGGGGGTGGGGATCAGCGAGAAGCGTCAAACTTCGTACGATTTATCTCGAAACCAGGACCAAGTCTGATGAACCAATCGACCAACACAACGCGGCGCGACTTTCTCGTCAATGCCGCCACCGCCTCGACTGCGATCTCCATGGCCACTGTGCTGCCGTCTGACGTTTTGGGGCGGGACAGCACCGGGCCCAACGACAAGATATCGCTGGGCGTCATCGGTATCGGTCCGCGTTGCAATTACGTTCTCACTTCGATGCTGAAGTATTCGGATATCCGCTGTGTGGCGATCGCGGATGTGCAGGCCCAACGTCGCACAGCGGGAAAGGCGATGGTGGATGGCCACTATCAAAATAACGACTGCATCGTGTATGACGACTTTCGCGAATTGCTGGACCGAAAGGACATCGACGCAGTGCTGATCGCGACGGGGGACCGCTGGCATGCGGCGGCTTCGATTCTGGCGGCTAAAGCTGGCAAGGACGTCTACAGCGAAAAACCGTGCGGCATTACGATCGCGGATTGTCAGGAACTGGCTGACACGATGCACCGGGAACAACGTGTGTTTCAAGCCGGTACGCAACGCCGCAGCGTGCCGAATTTCCAAATGGCTGTGGAAATGGCCCATTCCGGCAAACTGGGGAAATTGCACACACTGCACGCATCGATCTACATGCCGGTTCTGGATAACACCTGGCTGCCTGCCCAATCGCAGCCGCCGCGCGATGTCGTCGATTGGAATTTATGGCTCGGGCCGGCACCGTGGCGTCCGTACAACCAGGCTTACGTCAACGGCAAATGGCGCGGGCAATGGGATTTCGACTCTGGCGCTCGGTTGCTCGATTGGGGTGCCCATACGGTGGACCTGTGCCAGTGGGCCAATCAGGCCGATGACACGATGCCGATCGAATACGAGCCGACCGATAAGAACATCATCTGCCGCTACGCCAACGGCGTGAAGCTGGTGATCGATTTTCTCAGCGACCCGTTCGGCGATCGATCGCCGCACTACATCACGCGTTTAGGCACATGCCCGGTGCGTTTTGTTGGTGATCAGGGTTCGGTGGAAACCGGAGACAGCGGCGAGATCGTCGCCAAGCCCGAATCGCTTGCAGCGGAACTGGGTTCCCAGTACAAACGCATTCGCGGTTTGGATGTCACCGCCCATGCGGGCAACTTTTTCGACTGCATCCGCTCGCGGGAAAAAACGGCGGCGAATCCCGATGTCATGCGGCGATCACACATCGCCAGCCATGCCGCAGCGATCGCCTGGATTCTGGGTCGCAAACTGAAGCTGGATCCCGTCAAGGAGGAATTCATCGGCGACGCCGACGCCAATTTGTTGCGTTCGCGAGCCGCACGACGCTGGTCGACCTAGTTTGCGATTGCGCAGCACAGGGCGAAGCGGTTTTCCAACGAGGGCTACGGCTGCCGTTTGGAGATTTTTAGTTTCCGACGGAGCGCGCGCGCCTGCAGTCGCGGTGTTTCAAAATCGGGCGAAATCGTCGTCGCGCGATCCAGGGGCATCAACGATTCCAGATAACATTGAAGAGAAATGCGGCACCGTGCGACCCCATGCCATGCGAGGTAATGAAACCGACATCGCCACAAGCAGCGCTTAAAAGCCTCTTCCGCCGCCGCATAATCACGTACTCCCTCCAAAGCGATGCCAAGCTGATGCCAGGCTTCCGCGTAGTCAGTGGCTTGCTGCGTCAGGTTAGTCGCCAACGGCAGGGCGGCTTCGAAATTAGAGCCATCATTCAGGTGCATGATGCGCAGCAATTGCTGGTGGTGCGGCATCGAGGCGAGGCGGGTAACGGTTACTCGAAAAGCATCATCCGCGGCCAGACGCACGCCACGATCGTTATCCGATAACGCGCGACCCAGCGCTTCGATGGTGGTTTCATCACCCAAAATTGCCAGGGCCAACGCCGCGGCGCGTCGCACTTCCACCACGCCGGTCGCCAACAACTTTGCCAGAGTAGCTGGTGCGTAGATACCGGCCAGTTGATCCCCAAATTTTAAAGTATCGGCAGTCGCCAGGTAGTTGCGATAAATCGATACCAATCGGGACTGACGGACTGCCGGACTATCCACAATAAACCTTTTTTTCGGACCAAACACCGCTTGTTTCCAAGCCAGACCCCGAGTCTAGTTGGTGCGCTTCCTCTGAGCAACAGAATCACACGCTATACTGACGAATTCAATACACCGTTACTGTGCGTTCTCCCCCTGGCTTGGTCAATGGCGTGGCGATGAACATGAAGGCTGGCGTTTATCCATTCGATCGTGGGACACCTGGATTGTGGCTGGGATTGCTGCTGGCCCTTGCTGTTTCTTCCGTGGCCAGCGGGCAGCGGAGTCCACAAGCGTTCGAACTGGCACTGGCGGGCGACTTTCAAGCTCAGTTTGTCGGTGCGACTTTGCGGGAAACGCTGGACCGGTTAAGCAAGGAGGTAGGAATCCCCTACTGGCTGGATCGACGTGTTGATTCCAACCAAAACGTCAAGGTTCCCAACGCCGGTCCAACCGTCGAAGATGCTTTTTTCGCCGTCGCGACGGCAAGCGAACTGGTGTCGTTGCCAATCGATGGCTTGGTTTTGGTCGGTCGCCAGGAGTGGGTCGACACTACAGGGGCTTTGATCCTGGCCAACGCTGGCGGGTCCGCGATCGGGAATGCAAAAACAATCGGGGTCTCTTGGCCAATGTTGGTGACGCCGACCGAGGCGATCGCGACCATCGAACAGGCGATGCAGCGAACGCCCTCCGGCTTTAAATTGCCCCACGATTTGTGGCCCGCGTTCACAGCGGAGCAAACCAGCGGGCCCACGTTGCTGACAATTGTTGGTTGCCAGTTCGACCGCTGGCTGCGGATCAATGCGGCCGGAGAACTGGGGGAGGGAATCGTTCCTGATCAGGTTGCGGTTGAACAGGATTATCCGACCGCCCGAGTCGATCGGTTGCGAGCGGAGATCACTCAACTGGACCCCGAAGTGGAGTTGACGGTCGACAAAAATCGTACGCGGGTCCGTTCGCATGCTCGGGTCCATCGCTTGTTGCAACGATCCGCCAGGCCGCCGACACGAACCGCTTCTCGTCGGCCCCACGACGCGGCATCGGCCGATTCAAATGCGAGGTTTACCATTCGCTGGCAGAACGCTCCGGCCCGCGCAGCATTGGAAACTTTGGCTCAGGCCGGGCAATGGAAACTGGAAATCCATCCCGACGCGACCCCGCAGTGTGCACAACGAATCGAATTGGATGCGATGGATCAGCCTCTGAATGTGTTGATGCAACGGGTCGCCGACCAAGTTGGTGTCCGCCTCCGCTGGGAAGGGCCACGCGTGTTGGTGTTGCCCTCCTCCTGACCATCGGGGATCGCATCATCGGGTGGCTGCAAGAAAGGCGTCTTGCGAAAAAAACGTGGGCAGTTTTCAATCTTGGCTGCTAGAGACAACCCCCGCAAAGTCAGGAGCCCGAAGTGGCCGAAGTTTTACCGAATGTTTTAGCCGCGCGGTACGCCAGTGCCGCGATGACACAGATCTGGTCCCCCACGCAAAAAGTCATCCTGGAGCGTCAACTTTGGCTGGCGGTGTTGCTGGCTCAGCAGTCACTGGGGGTCGATGTGCCGGAGGACGCACTGGCCGCCTATCAGCGGAATCTGGAACGTGTCGATTTAGATTCGATCGATGCGCGAGAGCGGGTGACCAAACACGACGTCAAAGCCAGAATTGAGGAGTTCAATGCCTTGGCGGGGTACGAACATATTCACAAAGGGATGACCTCGCGCGATCTGACAGAAAATGTCGAACTGCTGCAAATCCGCAACGCGCTGCGGGTGGTCCGCGACCGAGTCGTTGCCGCGTTGGGGGCACTGGCCCAGCGAATGGCAGAATACCAACTGCAACCCATCGCAGGACGTAGCCACAACGTGCCCGCGCAAATCACAACCCTGGGCAAGCGGTTTGCTAACGTTGCCGAGGAGATGTTGGTCGGGTTTGAGCGGCTGGAGTCGCTGTTGCAGCAATTGCCACTGCGGGGCATCAAGGGACCGGTTGGAACGCAACAAGATATGCTGGACTTGTTGCGCGGGGATACACACAAATTGGCCGCCCTAGAGGAGTATGTCGCCGATCGATTGGGGTTTGATCATGTGCTGACATCGGTGGGCCAGGTGTATCCACGGTCGATCGACTTTGATGTTGTCTCCACCCTGGTGCAACTTTCGTCCGGACCCGCAAATTTTGCCAGGACGTTGCGTTTGATGGCGGGAGCGGAATTGGCGACCGAGGGGTTTTTGCCGGGACAAGTCGGTTCGTCTGCGATGCCGCACAAAATGAACGCTCGCTCGGCTGAACGCATTAATGGTTTGCACGTTGTGCTGCGTGGGTATCTGACAATGATCAGCGGCTTGCTGGGCGATCAGTGGAACGAGGGAGACGTAAGCTGCAGCGTCGTTCGCCGAGTCGCGTTGCCTGATGCGTTTCTGACAATCGACGGTCAGATGGAAACGTTCTTGACCGTGCTGACGCACTACGGAGCCTATCCGGCGGTGATTGACCGTGAACTTCGCCGCTACCTGCCCTTTTTGGCAACCACCAAGATTCTGATGGCCGCCGTCAAAGCCGGGGTCGGACGCGAGGCGGCGCACGAGGCTATCAAGCAGCACGCGATTGCGGCCGCGCTGGCAATGCGAGAACAAGGGAGCGACGAAAACGATTTGGTGAGTCGTTTGGTAGCCGACCCGCGAATTACGATGACCGAACCGGATTTGCGTGCGGCCTTGGGAGACCCGTTGCAGTTTGTCGGTAGTGCACCAGCTCAGACGCGAATGATAATCCAGCGGATCGAAGCGGTCTGCAAGGCGTTCCCCGAAGCGGTTGCCTATCGTCCAGAATCGATCTTGTAAGCGACGCGGCAAACTTTCTCCATGGCCGCGTGGTGCCTTGTCCCATTTTGCCCGCACCATGGCATGCAGGACTAAATGTCGTTCGTGGAAGTGGTGGATCGATCAAACACGATCCGAGCGGTAGGTGTGTGCCAGCGCACCGATCACGCTGGCTTGATCGCCACAAATCGAAAACGCGAAATCCGCAGTCGGCTTGAAACCGTCCAACGCATGTTCCACGAATGCAGCCAAGGCCAGTTCTTTGTATCGTCGACGCATGGCAGCGGAGATGTCGCAAATCCCACCCCCCACGACCAACAGATCATAGTCCCCAATGTACTGCAGTTGCAGCAGCGCGATTCCCAGTGCCCGCGCTTGGTCGTCAAACAATTCCAACGCCAGGGGATCGTCCGCAGCAGCCAGCTCGCGAAGCGATTTTGCACGATCGCGAATCGAAAGGTCGCTGTTGGCCAAAGGATGCGTTTGCCACTGCGGCAACGTCAGCCGGTATGCCAACTGGTGCGTCAACGCCGACAACGACACTGCCGACTCCACGGTGCAATAGGCATTGCCTACCTTCAGTTGCTGGTCATGCGGATAACGGAACGCGGACGGTGGCAGGAACAGGTGCCCCGCATGGCCTGCGCGGCCTCCCAGTCCTTGGCAAACGATCCCGTTGCGCACCTCGCCACCCCCAAAACCTGTACCGACGGTCACCATGAACAGCGAATGTAAATGATCCGCCGGAAAATCCGCTAGGCTGCCCTCCTGTTCTGTCTGCGGGGCCGGATCGCACGAAAGTGCCTTGGTACGCACCCAAAACTCGCCCAACGCCGCGGCCTGACCATCACCCAGATAGTCGACTGGCACCTCCTGCCCCGCAGCGGATAACGCTTGCTGCAGCATCTGCCGGATTGGACAACGATTCCACTGTGGATGCTTTAGATTCGGCGAACCACACAGCACCCCGTCCAAGCTAGCGGGTCCTGGCGTCACCAACGTCACCGCAGCCACTCGATCGGTAGATTCCGCCCGTCGCTCCAAGTAGGCGACGATCTGCTGGACAATATCCGCGATCGTCGCGGCCGGTCCATGATCGGACCGCGTACCGAACTGAGCCGAAATCCAAAGCAGCCTCCGCTGTGGATCGCCGAAGGCAATCGTGGAGGTCGTCCCTCCGATGTCAACTCCCAAATACAAATCCATCAGCATCTCCTTGGGATAGGTCGGGATATTTGGACCGTTCGCAAAAACACCCCTCCGTAAAGGGGTTTCCGTAACCGGAGCCGTCTGGAACTGCCGTTACCAACAGGCGGCTGCAGACCACATCACGCTGACCGAGTTTCTCCTTTGGCGAACTTTGCAAAAGGTTACCCGAAGCTGCCGTGGTAAGTCGACAGGTTGGTGACTGAAAAATCGAGTAACCTGGGAGGGACACCCCCGTTTTTCAACAGGCAGCCAAAGACATACACTGCTGGCAAAATCGCCAGAGCTTTTGGGCACGCTACTTTTGCGAAGAGCCTGCGAACCTTTTGAAGGGACGGCTCACAGAGCGGATCCAAGCATCGCTCGCCTACGAAAATCATCAGTCCATTACTCCACATCGATGGATCGATCCAACTTTACAGAAGAACGATGAATATGAAACCCATCCTCACCGCCCTCAGCACGCTCCTGATCTGCTTTCCCGGTTTATCGGGAGCCGCAGAGTCCTCGCGTCCGAACATTGTGATCGTCATGGTGGACGATATGGGGTTTTCCGACCTCGGTTGCTATGGCGGCGAGATTCCGACGCCAAACCTCGATGCGTTGGCAGTCGCTGGAATACGGTTCACGCAATTCTATAACACCGGTCGTTGCTGCCCGACGCGTGCTTCGCTGCTGACCGGCTTGTATTCACACCAAGCGGGCGTCGGCGCGATGACGGGTGACGCTGGACTGCCGGGCTACCGCGGTTTCCTCAACGATCGCTGCGTCACGATTGCCGAAGTGCTGAGACCGGCGGGCTACTTCACGGCACACACAGGCAAATGGCACGTGGGGAGTGGTGATGATTCGCGACTGCCGCTGCAACGTGGCTTTGATCGTTTCTACGGCGTGCCCGAAGGTGGCGGTTTTTATTTCCGGCTCAAACCGGGCCGTACCATTCGGTTGAACAATGAAATCTTGCACAGCGTCAATAACCCGTTGCCCCAGGACTGGTATTCGACCGACGCCTGGACTGAGTATGGATTGCGTTTCATCGACGAAGCACGCGCGGCTGACAAACCTTTTTTCCTTTACCTTGCTCACAACGCACCGCACTTCCCGCTGCAAGCGGATCCGGAGGATATCGCAAAGTTTCGCGGCCGATACAAAGCGGGCTGGGACCAGATGCGCCAGCAACGTTACCACCGATTGAAAGAACTGGGCGTTGTTTCGGCAGACTGGCCGCTACCCCCGCGCGACGCTACGGTGAAAGCCTGGGATGCGCTAACGCCGCAGCAGCAAGATGATCTTGACCACCGGATGGCGCTGCACGCCGCCGTCATGGATCGGCTGGACCGATCGATTGGCATCCTGGTCGACGGATTGAAAGAGCGTGGCGTGCTGGACAACACACTGCTGTTGTTCCTCAGTGACAATGGTGCTTCGGACGAAGGCGGCCTGCTGGGGAAGTTCGGCCCCGGCACACCCGGCGACGCACAGTCCGACGTTTACCTTGGACGGGCGTGGGCCAACGCCAGCAACACGCCTTTTCGGTTGTACAAGAAAAACAGTCACGAAGGTGGCATTGCCACGCCGCTGATTGCGCACTGGCCCGCAGGCATCTCCGCACGTGGCCAATGGTGCACCCAGCCGACGCACATTATCGACCTGATGCCCACCTGCGTCGACCTTACCGGTGCGGCGTATCCCGAGACTCACAACGGCAAACGAATCCAGCCGCTGGAAGGCGTATCGCTGAAACCGTTGTTTGTTTCACCCTCGGAAGGCCTGCCCCGTCGGCGCACTCTGTATTGGGAACACATGGGGCACGCGGCTGTCCGCGATGGCGACATGAAATTGGTTCGCCAGGGCCGCAACGGGGCGTGGGAACTGTATGACATGGCCGCCGACCGCACCGAACTGAACGACTTGGCAATCAAGTATCCCGACCATGCCAACGTTCTTGTCGAAAAGTGGGAAACCTGGGCTCAGCGCGCGCAGGTGTATCCTTAGGAACCGTTCGGAAATAACTTCGGCATTTCGTCAATCACATAGTCGCGATCGGTAAACAGCTTGACGCCGCGCTGCATCACCGCAGGTGGTGGCGGTGGCGGTGCGGGCCAGTCAATCCGCTGCTTGCCGCTTTGGGCTTCAAACCTGCCAACCTTTTCCAACTTGCCAAACATGATCCGTTCTTTACGGCTGGCATGCCGCTGACCTTGCGTCACGGCCAGCCAGATCACACCGTCATGTTCGTGAAAGGTCGGATACTGAAATGAATGAGGCGTTTCAAAACGATATTTGCGTTGCCAAGTTTTGCCGTCGCGAGAGACGTCGATGTTGAACACGCTGCGTCTGACGCCTTGAATCCGCGTCGCCTCTTGCCAGCCGAGATAGTAAATGTCGCCAAACTTGTCAAACGTCGGTTTGGAATTGGCCCCATTGGGAACAACGGCTAATTCGGTTCCGATACTCCACTGTCTGCCGTCGCGACTGGTGGTGAAGTGATAATTGCCACCGTCGTTGCGGCAGATGGCCAACCAAGTACCATCGGGCAAACGGTTCACCGCCGATTCGCTTAACTGCTGTGACTGTGGTTCGTTGTAATGGCCGATGACTTCAAAGGTTTGCAGATCGTCATGCACCATCGCCAACGCGTTCTGCTTGCCGGGATAGTTGTTCAGTGCGATGTACCGCTGGCCGTCAAAAGTTTTGAACGAATCGAACAGGTAAAGGCCATAATCCTTGGCCGGTTTTTTAAACCCGCTTGCCGCCGCATCGTCGTGGAAGTGACGTGGCTGCATGTCAAAGATACCGGCCGCGGTCTTCAGCTTTGCCTTGTGGATGGTCGGTGCGAAAGCTCGTGTTTCCAAATCAAAATCGCGAAACCAGGTTTGCGCCTGACGCTTGCCAGGCTGTTCGCTGGCGAAGTAACATCGCAGCGTTCGGTCGTCTTTCCGCAAGATACGAGGCACGAAGCACGCCCCCACCGGTAATGTTTCGTTAGCGAATGGCTGTTCGCTGCGGGCAAAGGGCAACACCGCTTCAAGGGTCAGCGTTTTTAGATGAACGATCGACAGTGCGCAGTAGATCTCTGGCCAGGCCGCGCTTTCGCCGGCTCGCGTGTCATTGACCTCCGCGACGACGTAGGCATGGTCACCAACACAGACGAACTCCGCGTCATGCGCGCCCTTGACTTTTGGGCCAGTGACCGTGACCAGCCTTTTCATCACCTGATCACCCGCAAGCGCCGGATCCCAACCCTCTGGCAGCAGGCTGGGCACGACGGCAGTCGCATCGGATTGATTTACCAACGCGTCCACCAAGGCGTCCGTCTGGCTAAGTTGAAACCGAGTGCTGACGACACTACTCTTCTCGGGGCCGGTTGCGTACTTCACATAAGTTGTGGCAATGATCGTGCCGTCGTCCAGGAGTTCAAGGTCGGAGTAGCCGCAGTCGGTGTTGCCACTGCCCGGTTTATCGCTGGCGGTTCGGTTGGCGTTATGCAACAGCTTGATGCGGTACTGCCCCTCGCGCCCGTTCTCGATGTCCTCGAAGGTGCCGACCCAGGCCACATAGTGACCGTAGGTTTCGCTGGACTTGGCCCTGTCGCGAAAGGCCACGACCAACCGGCCATCCGGGGCGCGCCGGATGACGTGACGGTCGCCGGTCAAAGACGCAGGCAGCTCCTTCGGTTCGCTCCAAGTCCGCGCGTCGTCCGTGCTGATGGAATACAACGAATGGTGCTTTCGCGTGTTCTCGCGCATGAGCATCAAAAGACGTCGTTGGTCTGCCGAACGGATCACGCTGGGTTGTGCCCATTGGCCCGGCACCACCAAAATGACGCGCTCCTGACTCCAAGTCAGACCGCCGTCCAACGATTCGCTCTGCCAGACCACCGGGTGCGGATCCTTCGCGTTTTTCGGATCGCGGCGGTCGGACCACATGACCAGACGCTTACCGTCATCAAATGCCAAAATGCTCTTGGGCGCGACCTCGCCAACCAGCCCGACTTCAACCATCGGCGACCAAGTCTTGCCGCCATCTTCCGAAACGGATTGACGGATGTTTCCAGGAAAATCGCAGCCGCCGAACAGGAATAGACGTTCAACACCTTGCGGGTCGGTGAGGCGATGAATCACCGGCGT
>SLFV01000417.1 GCA_007124075.1 Roseimaritima sp. | reverse complement strand
GAATTCTTGCTCAACCGGGCGCGTCGTCGCAAGCACACGGTCGAAGGCTTGCTGCTGGCCCTAGCCAACATTGATGAAATCATTCAAACCATCCGCACCAGCCGCACGCAACCCGAGGCCAAACAGCGGTTGATGCTGATCGAGTGTCCTGCGGCGATGATGCAGCGGGCGTTAGGAGATGTGGGCTTTGCGCAGTTTGTCAGTGAACGCGGACAAGCTGACAGTTATCTGCTGACCAGTGTCCAAACCGACGCGATTTTGCGGATGACTTTGGGCCAATTGGTCAATTTGGAACAAGAGAAACTTGCGGGCGAGCATGCTGAGCTGCTGAATGAGATCGCGGGATACATGGAGATTTTGGCGGACCAGCAACGCATTTTTGACATCATCAAGGCGGATCTGGAGGAAATCAAACGCCGTTTTGGCGACAAGCGACGGACGGAAATCAGTCACGAGGAAATCGGTAATATCGACCTGGAGGATTTAATTACCGAAGAACAGATGGTCGTTTCTATCAGTCATCGCGGTTACATCAAACGAACGCCAGCGACCACCTACCGGGCTCAGCGACGCGGCGGTAAGGGGCTCAAGGGAGCGAAAACGGAAGATGAAGATCCCATCGAACATTTGTTCGTCGCCAG
Organism: Roseimaritima sp.; assembly: GCA_007124075.1. Lineage (GTDB taxonomy): Bacteria > Planctomycetota > Planctomycetia > Pirellulales > Pirellulaceae > Roseimaritima. The sequence goes on along the minus strand of SLFV01000417.1, from coordinate 6,320 downwards.
CACGCACGAGTTTTTGTTGTTTTTTACGACGGCAGGTAAGGTTTATTGGCAAAAAGTCTACGATCTACCACAACTGTCCAGAGAAAGTCGCGGCCGGGCGATTGTGAACTTACTAAGCCTTGCGGAAGACGAACAAATTGCTGAATGCTTGGCGATTCGAAACTTTGATCACCCGGGACACTTCGTCATGATGGCGACCCAGGATGGTTTGGTTAAAAAGACCAGCTTGGAAAGCTACAGCCGGCCCAAACGCGGTGGCATTATTGCCATAAAACTGCGAGACGAAGATCGGTTGGTCGGAGCCACGGTGGTGGGCCCCAAGACCGAGATTGTCTTGGTAACTCGTAATGGCATGGCGATTCGCTTTGACGAAAGTGATGCTCGGTCGATGGGGCGAAATACTTCGGGTGTCAAAGGAATCTCGTTGACCAACGACGATGCCTTGGTGGGGATGGTCGTTGCCGATCCCGACGCCACCCTGCTGACAGTTTGTCAGCGTGGCTATGGAAAGCGTACGCCGTTTGGCCCCAATGCCGTGGTCACTACAGACGAAGACGTGGAATCCGAGGACGAGGTTTCCTCCGGCACCGCGCGATATCGTACGCAGCGACGGGGCGGGAAGGGCCTGCGGGACATTCGTACCAGCGAACGGAACGGGAAGGTTGTCGACATCGTGCGCGTGACGGACGAGGACGAGATTTTGATGATGACATCGAAAGGGAAGCTCCAACGCATCGCCGCGCGCGAGATCAACGTGATCGGTCGTAATACTCAGGGTGTGCGAATCATGAGCTTAGACGACAGCGACAGTTTGGTGGCGGTGGTTCGGGTTCCTCCAGAGGAAAGCAATGGGGAGGAAGCCAGCGAACTTCCGCCAACGCAGGAGCAAAGCTCCGCCGAGGGATAGCGAGTTGTCGGTCATTGCTCGGGCACTTCCGCAGGTAATTTGTTCGCCCGCCGTTCTCGTTGGATCAAGTCATCTAGGCGTGTCCGCACTCGGCTCCGTTGTTCGGTTTGTCGTTTTCCGAATCCGACGCTGCGCGGGTCGAACGCGATCTTACCATGAGTCACCGCGGCGGGAAATCCAAGTTCCTTCAAATCGGCTTTCAACAACGTGGCAATCGCTGCCATCGCCACATCGCTGACACGCACCTCCAGCATCAATGGATTCTCTTGTGCATCGCCATCGGGAACACGATGATCCTCTAGGAACGGCAGTAACGGCGGAATATCATCGCGACTGCCAAACCTAGCGATTGCTTGCAAACCCGCTTGAACATTCATCGGGTCACGCGCCTCGTACGCGGCTCGTAATCCCAATGTCATCCCGTCAATATCCATGTTCCATTGCATCGCCAGCCATAAGGTATCGTGTGCAAAGTCGACCCGCGATCGGCGGATCCAATTCCCGACCAACGCCAAAAAACGATTTTCCAATTGAGCGTTTTTACGCAACTCGTTAGCAACGGATTTCTGCATAAGCGATATGGCAAGCCTTTGCACTTGAGGTGAAATGGGAATAGCCGGGTCGGCAATCGCCCACAGAACCACCATTAAATCAGCCTCCTGCGGCAGACGCATCTGTTCGATCTGCATTCGCATGATCCGATGGGCGACGTTTTCCAGTTCCAGTAGCCGATCTCTCGGGTGACCATCAAAGGTCTCCACCAATTTGCCATGTTCGCGTGCTGCAGCAATAAAGATCTCGCGTACTTCGGGGGAATCGCCCATCAGTGAAGCGACATAGAACCACCCTGCAAACGAATCCCCAGTGTCCTGGCCCGCCAGAAACGCCTCCACACGAAAGTCAAAATCATCTTGGACAATTTGTCGATAAACAAATGACGCGCGTGCTCTAACCTCTGGGTCCTCGTGTTCCAACGACGCTTGTTTCAGCGCTGGCAGCATTCGCAGCCCAAGTTCCTGTAACTCCAAAACGGCCTCTTCTCGAACCTGAAAGCGAGACGCCCCCAGCCGCGCAATCAGATCGGCTTGTTGTTCCTCCGGCAGAGGCGGCAGGTCAACCGTCGGTAGCGTGTTGGGCTGCGTCGTCGAGGCGTCACCATCTTCTGGACTTACGTCATCCGCAGGTTGTTGGGCATCATCCGCAGACTGTTGGGGAGACGCATGGCAGGCAAGGTCCCCGATCCCGCAGTTAAGAAAGATGCCAATGGTCGCCCACAAGACCAACCTGAGCGTAGATGCTTTGGCGGCAGTGTGGTGCCTGCGGAATCTGTTTACGTGCAAGGTCACGGTCAAATCGTCCTTAGGATTGGTTAGGAAACAACGACGCTGACTTTCCGATTTACCACGAGCAAAGAACGTTGCCCTCAGGGGTTGTGAGTGAATCATCGTTGTCTTATTCCCTCCTCGTGCTCTGCTACCTCACTCATTGTAGACCGTAATTTTCCGCAGGGGACCACCCTCATCGCAAGCTTAGCGGGATGAAAACGTTTGGAAAGTGCGGGTTCTTTGGTCACCGGTCACGCCCCCCGGCTCTGTTTTGTCGACCAGCGAGTTGATTTCGGTTGCCTTGCGGGATACACTCAAATTGTTCAGGGATTTGCGGCCGCTTGCAGCCTTTTCTGCTAAAGAGCCATCCCAGCCGAATGGTAACGTTGCCGCCACCAAAGCGGTTTTGTAGGTTGACCTATCGGTTGCGTGTTCCGGCCAATGTCGATTGTGTCGCTGCGGTATCGCTTCTCTGTCCTGACGAACTTGCCGCCCTTCTGACAGGATATGCTATGGCCACCGGAAGCCCTCCTAATATGACGCCCAGACCCACAGGTCATCCTCAAGACACCGCCGCATCTCCTCGCAAGGGAATGCGGCCATCTGTTGGCATGTCGACCACCAGCGTGCATGCGGGTGAATTGCGTCAGAAACCGGGTGATTCGATCACGGATCCCATATTTTGTGCTTCGACGTTCACTTTTGCATCTACTGCTGATTTGCTGGATTATGTGGAAGGCCGCTGCGAGCGAGAGGAATACGGCCGGTACGGCAGCCCTAATGAAAAAAGCGTGGAGGGCAAGCTTGCGGCGTTGGACAATGCGGAATCGGCTGTCATTTACGGTTCGGGAATGGCGGCCATCGTCGGACTGTTAATGTCCAAATTGAACGCTGGCGACGAGATCGTTTTTTTTGACCAGTGTTATCACCGCAGTCGCGAATTCTGTGCGAAACATTTGTCACGTTTTGGCGTCGTGACCCGGCAAGTTCCTACGGGTGATTATGGCGCGATGGAAGCGGCGATCAATGCGAAGACTAAAATGCTGGTCAGTGAATCGCCAACCAACCCGCATTTGACGACCGTTGATCTAGAGCAATTTGTGGCCCTTGCGAAGGCTCATGAGGTGGAAACGTTGATCGATGCCACATTGGCCACCCCTTACAACATTCGGCCATTGGACTGGGGGGTCGATTATGTGTTGCATTCCGCAACAAAATATCTGGGTGGCCACAACGACCTGTTAGCGGGAGTTATTTGTGGCAGCTCGGAGAAGCTGGAATCGATCCGGGCGCTGCGCGGGATTCTCGGGGGAATCAGCTCGCCGCACAGCCTTTATCTGCTGGAACGTGGACTAAAAACATTTGAACTGCGGATGCAGCGACACAATGAAAACGGTCAACGATTGGCGGAATTCTTAGCAGGCCATCCTCGCGTTGGCACAGTGTATTACCCAGGCTTGGCATCGCATCCAACGTATTCCATCGCCCGGAGCCAGATGCGAGGATTCGGTGGTTTGATTACTTTCGAGGTCTTGGATGCCAATTGGAAAGAAACGGCCAGGATCGTCGATGCCGCACAAATTCCTCGCATCGCGCCCAGTTTGGGAGGTGTGGAATCTTTGATTGAACAGCCATTGGTGATGAGCTATTTCAGCTATTCGTCAGCCGATCGCCAGCGTTTTGGGATCGCGGACAATATGATTCGCTATTCATGTGGCATTGAAAACGGCGACGATTTAATTGCGGATCTCGAGCAGGCATTGCAGGCATGAGCAAGCCCCCTTCGCAGTCGTGGCAGTTCCGCACCCGCGCGATTCACGTTGGTAACGAGGTTGACCCACAAACCGGCGCGGTCGTCCCTCCTGTGCATCTGGCCAGCACGTTTCAGCAACCCGGTGCAGGAAAGTGGGGCCAATTTGATTACTCGCGAAGCGGCAACCCGACTCGCAGCGGTTTACAGGCGACCCTTGCTTCGTTGGAAAACGGTTGCGGGGCGTTGGCATTTTCAAGCGGTATGGCGGCAATTCATTGTGTGACGATGTTGCTCCGCAGTGGAGACCATATCGTTGCGGGATCGGATATCTATGGGGGCGCGTATCGACTGCTGCACAAAATCTGTGATCATGCGGGCATTACCGTATCGTTGGTTGACCTGACGGATTTAGCGGCCGTCGCGGCGTCGCTACGTGCGGAGACGAAATTGATTTGGGGTGAAACAATCGGCAACCCTTTGTTTTCCATTCCCGACTTGTCTGCGTTGGCGAAAATGGCTCACCAGGCAGGCTGCTTGCTGGCAGTCGACAATACGTTTGGCACGCCAGCGTTGATCCAGCCACTGGATTTTGGGGCGGATATCGTCATGCACTCGGCGACGAAGTATCTGGGTGGACATAGTGACTGCCTGGGTGGAACCTTGGCGGTTGCGGACGAAGAATTACTGAATCGGCTGTACTTTATTCAGAATGCGACCGGAGCCGTGCTGGATCCCTTCAGCTGTTTTCTGGTTGCCCGCGGGATAAAGACGCTGCAGGTTCGGATCGCGGAGCAATGTCGCACCGCGCGGCGACTGGCCCAGTGGTTGCAGACACATCGGGCGGTTGCACGCGTTTTGTACCCTGGCTTGCCCGAACATCCGCAACATGCATTGGCAACCACGCAGTTCCGCGACTTCGGCGGGATGCTTTGTTTTGAGTTACGGGGCGACTTTGCCCAAACCGCGCGGTTGTGCGAGTCGACACGCCTGTTTCATCTGGCGGTCAGTCTGGGAGCGGTAGAATCCCTCATTGAACAGCCGGCGTCGATGTCGCATGCCAGTTACGATGTGGCAGATCGAATCAAGGCGGGGATTCAGGACAGCTTGATCCGACTAAGTGTGGGCTTGGAAGCTTTCGAAGATCTGCAAGCAGACCTTGCTCAAGCAATCGAGGCCTCGCAGCGTTATGCAACCCGACCCGACGCTTGAATTGGTCGCTCGCTAGATCTATGCTCGATGCCCCTCCTTGCCTTGTTTTACGTCCGTTTTTTGCCACTGAGGTCCATTCATGCGTTTTCGGGGCTTGCCAACGCTGGCTTTGTTGGCGTTCTACCTGTTGCCGTTTCCAAATGCGGTGCGCGGTCAGACGCCGGTTTATGACATTGTGATTTACGGCGGTACCTCCAGTGGTGTGGCGGCAGCGGTTCAAGCCAAAAGGATGGGAAAAAGCGTTATTTTGATCGAACCGACGCAACGTTTGGGAGGGCTGACCAGCGGCGGTTTAGGGCAAACCGACATCGGAAACAAAGCCGCGATTGGAGGTATATCTCGAGAGTTTTACCAAGCGGTTCGAACGCACTACGAACAGCCTGAGGCCTGGAAATGGCAAACCCAATACGAGTATCGGGACGGCGGACAGACTCGCACCGCGACCAATGAAGACGCGATGTGGACATTCGAACCGCACGTGGCGTTAAAGGTCTTTGAAACCTGGATCGCTGAAAACCAAATTCCGGTTGTCTATAACGAACGCCTGGATCGCAATGGTGGCGTCGCCATGACACGCTCGATTCCGTGGCGAATTACGGCCATCCAGATGGAATCGGGCCAGACCTTTCGCGGCAAAATATTCCTGGACACCACCTACGAAGGCGACCTGATGGCCGCTGCTGGGGTCAGCTACACCGTCGGCCGCGAAGCGAACACGGCTTACGGCGAAACGCTCAACGGCGTCCAAACACGCAAGGCGATTCATCATCAGTTGGTCGCGGGCGTCGACCCGTATGTGGAACCTGGCAATCCCAGCAGTGGCTTGTTGCCACACATTGACGCCGCCGGGCCGGGGGAAGAGGGGGAGGGCGACCATCGCGTTCAGGCCTACTGTTTTCGGATGTGCCTGACCGATCACCCGGATAATCGTATTGCGTTTCACAAGCCGGATGGCTACCAGCCGATGTGGTATGAATTGCTGCTGCGAAATTACGAGGCAGGAGAGACCAGTTTGCCTTGGATCAATTCCGCGATGCCCAACCGGAAAACGGACACGAACAATCGACTAGGGTTTTCCACTGACTTTATTGGTCAGAACTATGAATACCCGGAGGCTAGCTACGAG
>SLFV01000419.1 GCA_007124075.1 Roseimaritima sp. | reverse complement strand
GCAGACAGGTTTGCAACGATACGTTTCTGAATTCTTCTCAGGAAAGAAACTGGTGGGTTCGCTCAAGCCACGGCCTCGCTTTGTCCGTGAAATTGTGGACTGAACTTGCTAACCGCAGCGGGGATTCCTACGACACTGACGGAAACGGAAACGGGAACTGCTAAGGACTGGGTCCACGGCAGGCCCATCGCAACACACTCCTCCGAATTACGATACAATGAAGTCCTTAATCAGAAATTGGTGCGGGCTTCCGCGACGGGCGATTTTCATTTCGATTTGAGTCGGGTGGTCGTCGGGTGCTTGACCAATGCGTAATTTCCCGCCCTCCGCCCCCTCACCGCGATGTCGTTTTGATGCCTTGCTTTCGCGCGATGATCCTGATTGCCCTCTGGACTTCGCTGACCGTCAGTGAAGTCGCTGCGGCAGAACCGCTGGATTTTGTCCGTGACATCCGACCGATTTTTGAAAATCACTGTTATGCGTGTCACAGTGGCGACGAGCGGGCTTCGGGGTTGCGGTTGGATGTAAAATCTGCGGCTCTGAAAGGAGGTGACAACCATGGGCCTGACATCATTCCAGGGAAACCCGATGAAAGCCCCCTGGTCGAATTCATCACCAGCGATGACCCGCAGCATCGGATGCCTCCCGATGACGCGATGCCCGAGGACGAAATTGCCATGTTGGTTCGCTGGGTTGCCGAAGGTGCCGCCTGGCCTGAGGGTGTTGATCTAGTGACGCTGAAAGATACTCGCGATCACTGGAGTTTCAAGCCGCTGCGGTTCGCCGGTGGATCGGCAACCATTGATGCGTTTGTGACGGAAAAACACCATGAGCTGAATCTGGAGATGTCGCCACCGGCGGTGCGATCTCAGTGGCTCCGACGCGTGACGATGGATCTGACCGGGCTTCCACCTTCCCCCCAGCAGGTTGTGGCATTCAACGAAGATACTCGTGTGGATGCGTACGATCGCGTGGTCGACCGCCTACTCAGTTCGCCGCGTTACGGGGAACGCTGGGCTCAACACTGGTTAGATCTCGTGCGTTATGCCGATACCCACGGGTTCGAAGTCAACACCGAACGCCCCAACGCCTGGCCCTATCGCGACTACGTGATTCGCAGTTTCAACAACGATACCCCGTATGATCAATTTATCCAGGAACAACTGCTTGGTGATCGCTTGGGGGCTGACGCCGCTACCGGCTTTCTCGTGACCGCTTCGGTTTTGCTGCCCGGCCAAATCGGCAAAGACGAACCGTCGCTTCGCTTGGCACGCCAGGACGCACTAGACGAGGTGGTCAATAATATCTCGCTGTCGTTTCTCGGACTAAGCGTGGGCTGTGCACGCTGTCATGATCATAAATTCGATCCCATTTCGGCGAATGATTACTATGCGATGCAAGCCATCGTCGCCGGGGTCCAGTACGCAGAACGCGAACTACGGACCCCGGAGTCGATGGCCGCTAAGCAGAGGCTGGAAAGGCAGCGCAACCGCATAGCAGAAATCGACGACGAGCTGTCGCGGTTTGCCCCGTTGGCGTTTTCTGGGGCAGAACGCCCGATGGTCAACGCGCGGCAGAATGTGGATCGTTGGAATCCGGTGACGACGCAACGAATTCGGTTCAGCATTCTGCAAACCAATAATCTGGAACCGTGCGTGGATGAACTGGAAGTCTTTAGTGTTGCCGGAACCAACGTGGCGTTGGCTGCACATGCGGCGGTAGTAACGACTTCGGGTGACACGACGGTCGCGGACCGCCATGAGCGGAGATTCATCAATGATGGACAATATGGCAACGCTCGCAGTTGGATGTCCAGCGAGGTCGGACGCGGCTGGGTCACGATCGAATTCGCTCAACCCGAAACGATTGACCGTGTCGTGTGGGGGCGTGATCGCAATGGCCAGTATACGGACCGCTTGGCGACGGAGTATCGGATCGAAGTTGCCAACGATAGTGGCAACTGGAGCGTGGTTGCCGATTCCACGGACCGCCAAACTTACGATTCCGCTGCGGTGGAACCTGCCGAATTCACCACGCAGGGGCTTGATGCGACGGCCGCCGAAGCAGCGAACCAGTTGGTTCAGGAGAAACGTGGGCTGCTGGCATCCAACCAGCAGCTTGGGCAACCACAGCAAGTCTTTGCTGGTACGTTTCGCAACCCCGATTCGATTCACCTGCTCCTCCGCGGCGACCCCGAAAAGCCAGGGGAAGCGGTCGCGCCGGCAATCCCAAGCGCCTTTGGTGATGCATCGCTCTCAGTGGATGCCTCTGAATGGGAACGACGAAAACTGTTGGCCGATTGGTTGGTTCGGCCCGACCATCCGTTAACCGCTCGCGTGATGGTTAATCGTATTTGGCAAGGCCATTTCGGCACCGGGTTGGTGGCGTCGCCCAGCGACTTTGGCAACAACGGCATGCCGCCGTCTCATCCGGAACTGCTGGATTGGTTGGCGAAGGAGTTCATCCGTTCGGGATGGTCTATCAAGCAGATGCATCGAAAGATCGTGCTCAGTAAAACCTATCGACAGTCCTCTGCCGTGCGCCCCGAATTTGCGGCGATCGATGCCGATGTGCGTTACCTGTGGCGTTATCCGTCCAGACGGTTGGAAGCGGAATCGATCCGCGACAGTATCCTGGCGGTCAGTGGCAATTTGAATCTACAGATGGAAGGTCGCGGTTTTGACCTGTTTAACCAGCGTGGCGGTTTAAGTGGGTTTAAACCGGTGGAAACCTTTCAGGCTGATGGTTCGCGGCGGATGATCTATGCCCACAAAGTACGTCGTGAACCCGAATCGGTTTTCGGGGCGTTCGACTGCCCTGATGCGGGGCAAAGCACGGCGGTGCGGTTGGAGTCAACAACCCCCATCCAAGCCCTGAACTTGTTTAACAGTCGCTTCGTAATCGATCAATCCAGTGCGTTGGCCCGCCGCGTCGGCAGAGAATGTGGTGATGACCATGTAGCACAAGTCACACAAGCTTTCCGATACGCGCTTCAACGTACGCCGTCCGCGGCGGAACTGGCGGAGGTGGTGCCACTTGTTCGCCAGCATGGGTTGGTGCCGCTGTGTCGCGCCCTTTTCAACACCAATGAATTCCTGTTTGTGCCATGAATGATCCATCCGTACCCCCATCCGGTGCCAGCGGCCTGCCGCAGCATGATCGCCGCAGCTTTCTGGGGAACACCTCAATGACTTTGGGGGCGATCGCGCTGGCGAAACTTTTGGAAGGCGACGGTCTGCTGGCATCCCCGGCGGAGGATTCCCCGTCGCTCCGGTCGATCGACCCGGCGCGTCCGTATGCCGCACGCCCGCCGCACTTTCCCGCGAAAGCAAAAAACGTGGTCGTGATTTTTTGTGCCGGTGCGGTCAGCCAATTAGAAACCTGGGATTACAAGCCGGAACTGAGTCGCTGGGATGGCAAACCGTTGCCCGGTGGCCCCGCAGTGACGTTTCAAGGGCCCGCCGGTAATCTGGCCAGACCCCAATACCCGTTTCGTCAGCGAGGACAAACCGGCAAATGGGTCAGTGATCTGATTCCGCATCTTGCCCAGTGGACCGACGACATTGCTTTTGTTCATTCTTTGACCAGCAAGTCCAACACGCACGGACCTGCAGAAAATTTTCTTTCCACCGGTTTCGTCCTAGATGGGTTTCCCAGTTTGGGTTCGTGGGTTACGTATGCGCTTGGCAGCGAAAATCAGGAACTGCCTGCCTACGTTGCGATTCCGGATCCGCGTGGGGTCCCGCAGAATGGTTCCAACAACTGGGGGGCAGGTTTTCTGCCCGCCGCGTTTCAGGGAACCCCACTGAGTTCTAAAAAACCGATCCGGCATTTGGCTGCGCCCGATGTTTCGGCCCAATCGGATCGGGCCGCAAGGGAACTGCTGCAGCGACTAAACTCGCGGCACTTTGAAGCAAACCCGCATGAGGGAAAATGGGCCGCGCGAATTGCCAGTTACGAATTGGCCGCGCGAATGCAGCTAAGCGTCCCGGAGATCAGTGACCTGAGTACCGAATCGGAACATACGTTGAAAATGTTTGGTGCCGATCAAACACACAATCCGGACAAGGCTGCATTCGCCCAAAATTGCATCCTGGCCCGAAGGTTGATTGAACGGGGAGTTCGCTGTGTCCAACTGTTCAACGGGGCGTATGCCAGCGGGGGAAAGTTAAATTGGGACGGTCATCACGCCCTGAAGGAGCAGTACGACGTGCATGCCGAAATCATGGACCAACCGGTCGCGGCTTTGATTGGCGACCTGAAGCAACGCGGACTACTGGAAGACACCCTGGTGGTGTGGTGCACCGAATTTGGAAGGATGCCTTTCTTTCAAAAGGGAGCGAAAGGCCGCGACCACAACCCGGATGGATTTACCTGCTGGTTAACCGGGGCGGGCGTTAAACCGGGCGTCAGCCACGGGACGACCGATGAATTGGGACAACGAGCGGTGGAGCAAATTCATCCCTTATACCATTTCAACGCCACCATTCTGCATCTGTTAGGACTGGATTTCAAGCGACTCAGCTTCCAGCACAACGGAATTGACCGACGACTAACCAACGTGGAGGGAAAAGTCATCAGGCAGGTTTTGGCATGACCGACAGGTTGGAATAACGGGGATCGCTCCCGCTACTTAGCATCGTGCGATGAATAACCGTTCTTTTGAAACGTCGCTCCCGGCCCCGCGGAGCAGGAATAGCCGGGAGAGGTCGGAGAGGGTCAGCCCCCTGTTTCAACAGGCTCTTAGGCCAATAGGTCCTGGATCACGTGAGCCGGATCTACGCCTGTCAGTCGCTGATCCAAACCTTGGTAGCGGTAGGTGAACCGCTGATGGTCGTAGCCCAGCATTTTAAGAACCGTCGCATGGAAATCACGAATATGGATCGGATCGCGGACGATGTTGTAGGAAAAATCATCCGTCTCGCCGTAAATCATCCCTCCGCGCGCGCCGCCACCTGCCATCCACATGGTGAAACACCGCGGATGATGATCACGCCCATAGTTCTCTCGACTTAGTTTTCCCTGCGTGTATATCGTTCGCCCAAACTCCCCGCCCCAAATTACAAGCGTGTCGTCCAACATGCCGCGCTGCTTAAGATCGGTCAGTAACGCGTGACATGGTTGATCAATGTCCTTGCACTGACTGGGCATCCGCCCCGACACGTTCGAATGATGGTCCCAGTTATTGTGATAAACCTGAATGAATCGGACCCCTCGTTCTGCCAACCGGCGCGCCATCAAAGCGGTGTTGGCAAAGGAACCAGGTTTCAAAACATCGTCGCCGTACATCTGTAGTGTTCGCTCCGACTCCGAGGAAATGTCCGTCAATTCGGGAACACTGGACTGCATTCGAAATGCCATTTCAAACTGTCGAATGCGAGTATGCGTGGCCGGATCCCCCACGGCTGCAAAATTCATTTCGTTCAAACGATTCAGCCTTTCGATTGACTGCCTACGAATCTCCGAAGGCACCCCGGGAGGATTGTTGATGAAAAGGATCGGGTCCCCATGGCTACGGAACGAAACCCCAGCATGTTCACCCGAGAGGTATCCGGAGCTCCACAAACGCGACGCGATCGCTTGTTCCTGATCACGATTGCTGGGAATTGCAACTAACACCACGAAGGTGGGCAGATTTTCATTCATGGAACCTAACCCATAGGACGCCCAGGCTCCCAAACAAGGTCGACCCGTGACCTGATTCCCTGTCTGCATCGCGGTGATCGCCGGTTCGTGATTGATCGCTTCAGTATGCAAACTTCGCATCCAGCAGATTTCGTCAACTTTTTCGGCAAGCTTCGGCAACAACTGTGTATTCATCCACAGTCCACACTCCCCCTCCTGACTGAACGTGTACTTGGAAGGGGCAATCGGGAACCTAGCCTGTCCGCTGGTCATGGTCGTCAGCCGCTGCCCCTGACGAATGGAGTCAGGCAGGTCTTTGTCGTAGTAATCGTCCATCTTGGGCTTGTAATCGAATAGGTCCATTTGCGAAGGCCCGCCCACCATATGCAAATAGATCACGCGCTTTGCGGTCGCGGGAAAATGCGTTGGCACCGTGCCGGCGAACCCCCCTTCGGAAGCTCCGGTTGCCCCTGACGCTGATGACGGTTGCAGCAGACTGCTTAATGCGGCTCCGCCTAAAAGATGAGAACCACGACGAAGAAAGTAACGCCGGGTTTGCAGTTGCTGGGCGTGCTGGAACAACGATCGTATGTTCATCTTGATTCACTTGATTCTGACGATGCGATTTATAGAGAGATTTCATTTGCCGCGACGGCAAAATTTTCTTACTTCGTGATCGTTTCGTCTAAGTTTAGAAATTGATTACAAACCATGGTCAACGCCGCCAAGGTAGGGCCGTCCAATTTTGTATCCACCGGCGAATCCCCAACCGACAGCAGAGCCGCGACATCGTCGGGATGCTGCTGGTAATGCGTCAGAAATTCGTTCCAGTCCTCCAGTAATAAAGCTTGCTCATCGGCACGCAAAGATCGGGTCAGTGTCCGCTCCGCAATGATTTGCAAGACCGCCGCCTGATCGTCGGCGGCCTGGGACAAGGCCTCTTGCGCCAGCACTCTGGCCGCTTCAAAGAATTGCACATCGTTCAGCGTGACGAGCGCTTGAAGTGGAGTATTGGTCCGCTCGCGAATAACGGTACATACCTCACGATTGGTCGCGTTTAGTGCTTCCATATTCGGTGGCGGTGCCATTCGTTTGATGAATGTATACAGCGACCGACGGTATAAGTTCTCACCGGTATCCTGAACGTAGTTGCGAGTATTCCCACCACCCAGGCCGACGACATCCCAAATCCCAGAGGGTTGATAGGGCCGGGTTCCAGGACCGTACATCGTGTTGGATAGCAGCCCGCTGGAAGCCAAGGCAAAGTCACGAATCATTTCCGCATCCATCCGAAATCTTGGCCCCCGAGACAGCCACTGATTGTCTCGGTCCTTCTCCAGCTTTT
>SLFV01000311.1 GCA_007124075.1 Roseimaritima sp. | reverse complement strand
TCCGCTGCTTCCACCTGATGTCCTTCAACGCCGATGATCGCCAGCAGGATTTCCGCTTCGTCGGGATGGATCGGGGGCATCAGTTCGTTTGCGGGCGACATCGGTAAACGGAGCAGAGCCATGAGAGTGAAAACGGCAAGAATGCAAAGCGGTCTCATTATGGATTTTTTCATGGTCCAGATCGTCCAGGGTCGCTCAGTGATCCAAACTTGATTCGTACGACGTCCTGTGTAGAATGAGGCAGTGTGTCACCAAGTTTAGGGTTTACGGTATGGTACAAATAGTAGTCACGACAGAACAAGCATTGCAAATCGAGTCATCTCGGCAAGCGATCGAGATCGTAGATGACCAAGGGAAGCGAGTCGGCTTTTTCACCGATGCAGACATTGCTGAAGCGAAGCGCCGGGCGGCGAATGAGCCAATGGGGAGAACGACGGAGGAAGTTCTTCTTCGCTTGTCAAAACTGGAATCGGAATGAAAGGGCCAACCGTTGTTTGGGTTGAGAGTGCCGAGCAGGAGCTGGCCAGTATTTGGTTGACGCTTTCAGACCGAAACAAGGTCAGTATGGCAACGCATGAGATCGATCGAGCACTAAAGCATGATGCAATTCGCGAAAGGCGGAAAATTAGTTGGCAGTCTTTTCTTGTTCATCACTGCCCAACAGACGTTGAGCTGGTCGGCGACTTGGCGACGGGATTCCCAGCAGATTCAGGGAGGCCAATAGATTATAGGGCGGGGGAAGGCCGATGGTGGGCCAGCGCGGAGTTGGGCACTCGGGATCGAAGACACCTTCTTTTTTTCCGCTCATCAAGCTAGCTGCGAACCCGGCAGAAATATCGCAAGTCCTATATCGGAAAGCCTTTGCCCATTCTCAACTTCCTTTTGGTACCTCGCCTAGAGGCTATCTGGTAATCGAATCCAAGTTATTCTAAGCCACAGTCGTTGATGTTAGTGGCAGGTGAACCGGACGCCAACGCGTTCCGGCTGATATTCCCAGATAGCCTCTAGATCAGGAGTTCTGAGCCTACCGGCAGGAAGCTCAAATCAGCTCTGAAATAATCCCGTCGGCTTCGCCACCTTGGAAATCTTGGGGAACGGGGACGCGTAATACCTCGAACATCGTTTGCCACAAATTCCCAAGCCGGGTGTCTGGTTTGTTGATGTGCCCCTGGTGTTTGATGCCCAGCTTGTGGCCGCCCACCAGCATTGTCGGCAGGTCGTGGTTGTTGTGTGCGTTGTGCGTGCCGCCCGAGCTGCCCCATACCAACAGGGTGTGGTCCAGCAAGGTGCCATTACCTTCCGGGATGCTTTTCAGTTTCTCGATAAAGTAGGCCCACTCCTCACTGTACCAGATATCGACCTGGGTCAACCATTTCAGCAAGTTCGGGTCTTCACCGTGGTGCGTCATTTCGTGATAGTTGTACGGACAGCCCTTGTAGTGATAGGTGTGGGTGCCGTCGTTCAGGTCGCGTCGGGCGTAGTAGTTGATCACGCGCGTACTGTCGGTCTGCAACGCCAACGCGATCACGTCGAACATCAAACGCTGATAACGTCGATAGTCAAAATTGGTTTTGTTTTGTAGCTCGGGGTCCAAAGCTTGCACGTTGTCGCCAAAGTCCAGCGGGGAAACTTCGGGTTTGGGTTTATCCAACCACGCCAGATCGGTTTCGATTTGACGTTCGACTTCGCGGATGGAATTGAAGTACTCTTCGAGTTTTCGTCGATCACCTTGCCCCAGTCGAGTTTCGAGGCGGCGGGCTTGGTCGCGTACCGCATCCAGCACACTGCCACTTTGTGCCGAGCGTTGCCTTTGTCCCGCGATTTCGCTGGGGGACTCCGCACGAAACAGCCGATCAAACAGCACGTGCGGACGGTTTTCCGATGGAATCGGTGTTCCACCTCGCGTCCAAGCCAAGGTCTTATCGATTGTTCCGCTGCCAAAGCCGGTGCCGCGATGAATTCCGAGCACGAGGGATGGAAACCGCGTTTGGGTGCCGATGACTTCGGCCAGTTCTTGATCGGCAGAGATGCGCAGTTTTGAATTCGCGCTGTGCGTTGCCGTACCGGTTAGGAAGGTGCGATCGCCGGAGTGCCCGCCGGAGTGCGTTAGTTTGAGTCCGCTGATGATCGTGAAATCTTCCCGCAAGTGATCCAGTGGCTGCAGAATTGGCGTCACCTGCCAATCTTTGCCGAAGTTAGCCGGTGTGAAGTCGCGACCGTTGACCCCGAGGCCCCACATACAGAACACGGCACGCTGAGGACGTTCCTGATCGGTTAGATCGCCCGCCGTTGCGACTCGACGCGAAAGTGCGGACATCGATTCCAGCCAGGGCAGAGCTAAGGCGACGCCGGTACCTCGCAGTAGCGTGCGTCGATTGATCGGTTGGTGCTGGGTCACGAAAGGCTCCTTTTTAGTAATCGTTCATGGGATTGGGGTCCGGTCGACGAATGGAGAGCAATTGTCCTCAATTGCTCACATCGGCTAACAGACGTACTTTGCTAGGTGCTGGAGCAATTGGGGACAATTGCTCTACACTTGGCTGCAGGAGCAATTGGGGACAATTGCTCTACAATTTATTACTTGGTCAAAAACGGTTGGGAAACGACGATTGCTTGGAGCAGTGATTCGATGCGGTTTTCATTTTCAGTCAGCGCATGTACTAGCTGATCGACGGTGTCGCGATCGAGATAACCGACGGGACGACCCAACGCATACGTCAACATCTTCTCGCTCAGCGCGCGAATGAACTTGTCTTGCTCGGCCAACAACGCGGCCTTAAATCCGGGCAAGTCCTGGAACTCGCGTCCGGATTTTAGAACCCCACTGGCATCGATCTCCGGTGCATTGGCGGCGCGAAAGCCTTCGCCGTTCTGATGCGTTCGCCAAGCACCGATTGCGTCATAGTTTTCCAGTGCCAATCCGTAGCCGTCTAGTTTAGCATGGCAACTAGCGCAGGTGGGTTCGTTGCGGTGCAAGGCCAAACGCTGGCGGACTGTCAGGCGTTCGCCCTTGGTGTTCGGTTGAATTTCACCCGCGTTGGGAGGCGGCGGTGCTGGCGGATCGTTCAGCAGATGCTCCAGCACCCACGCCGCCCGCCGCACGGGTAATGTGCGGGTGCCGTCGGATAGCAACGTCAACAGCCCCGCCATCCCCAACACACCACCTCGATGATCTTCAGGCTTGATCGGCACGACACGAAATTCGGCACCCGTGACGCCTTCGATGCCGTAGTGTTTGGCTAACCGTTCATTGATGACCAAAAAGTCGGAATCAAGAAAATTGGTAAGTGGCAGGTCTTCTTGCAGCACATACTCGAAGAAGGCCAGCGGTTCGGTGCGCGATGCAGCCTCGAGCTGCTCGTCGTAATCACGATACTCCTTGCCCGGCATCACGCTGCCGAACTGATCGACGTCCAACCACTGCCCCGCAAAGCGTTCGACAAAACGACGCGATCGGGGGTCGGCCAACATCCGCGAAACCTGCTGTTGCAATGACTCAGGAGCAAGCAATTGTTCGTTTTCCGCCAAGGCAAATAGTTCTTCGTCGGGCAGCGAACTCCACAGAAAGTAGGACAAGCGACTGGCTAGTTCCGTCGCGGTGAGGGGACGTGGCTGATCGCTGGTTGGTTCTTGCTGAGGTTCCTGCAGAAACACAAAACCCGGCGAACAGAGCATCGTCTGGATGCCTAATCGCAACGCCTCGATCATCGGCAGATCAAACTCGTGCCGAGCCGCCGCGACCACCGCGACGATCGACTCGATTTCGTCCGCATCGACTGGTCGGCGATAAGCACGCGGTAACAGGTGTGCAAACAATTCGTGGACTTCCGTGTCGGATTCCGGCAACCCCGCTTCGATTCCCAGTGCTTGGTGACTTGCCGGCGGCCACTCTTTGGCGATCGGTCCTTCGACTTCGATCGTATCGACCAGAATCCGGGGGACCGTCGCCAGATCGTATCCTTCTTTGTAGACCCAGCGAGTGCCATTGAATTGCGACATATCGTGCAGAACCTGCTCGCGCTCGCGTTGTAATTCTTGCTGCAATTCCTGATCACCCGCCGCAACGGCTCGACCAATCTTGCCACTAACCTGGAGCATTCGCAGGTTGAGTGCGGACCAATCAGGATTCGCGATGCGAACGTCCCAAATCCCGTTCCAGGACATCTGGAAGCCGCGATTCATATCCGCCCCGCCAACGCGTAGAAAAACGATTTGCTCGGTGACCTCGGGTTGATCCAGTGTCCCCTTCAGCGGAATCAAAAACTCTTTCTGCAGCGGAGTTCCTCGACCGTAGGTCAGCTTCAATTGGATCGGCTTGCCCGATTCGCCTGGGAACGTTCCGCCACGAACCCGTACGCGGTAGTAGCCGTCCTGGGTGACTAGCTTGTTCAGATTGGGCGGTGGACCGGGCGGAAAACCAATAAATTCCGATGTGGGACCACCGTAATGGACCGCTGCCCAGACCTCCAAGCCGAGCTCACTTTTCGAGTGCGATGCCGCACCGCTATCGATCATGTGGTCCAGGTTCTCGTTGACCTTCACACGCTCGCGTTCGCCCAGATGGCGAGTGGCCTGCCAAGTATAAGTTTCGGGATGTGGCGGAGCGTCTTGCAATACTTCGTGGGAAATCAGTTCGGCCAATTCCAGATACTTTTGCAACTGGGTCTGATCGAAAAACAGAGCGGCGGCGATTCGGTCGAACCCTTCTGCTTTTCCGTCCGCGGGCAATTCTTCTGTCAGCTTGGCGACGAAGTGGGGATCGAGCTGAAATAGATCGCCGACCGTGTAGGCGTATTCCTGGCGATTGAGTCGCCGCATCAAAATGCGTCCTCCCGCCATGCGAGCTTCTCGCTGGGCGATGCGAAGTTGTTCCCCGACCCATTGGACCACGGCGAAGGCCGCGTCGGGGTCAGGACGCGGTTCGCCTTCCGGGGGCATATCGCCCAGGTTGATGCGATCGATCACTTCCCGCCATTTGTCTGCATTGCGGCCAGAGAGAAAGTCGGTTCCCAGTTCGTCGATCCGAAAACCCGCCTGAGCTTCGCGGGCATCGTGGCATTGGTAGCAGTGGTTTTGGAGGAAAGGCAAAACATGTTGGTCAAAAGAGAACGTTTGGGCATGGGCCGTCGAGGCCGCGAACCCGGGCAGGCAGGCTGTTAGTAGGGTAAGCAGTTTATTTATGCTTCTCATCGCAACACCTCAACTCTCACGAAACTTGCCGCAGGCAGGGGTGGCGGATTGGATCGGCCCCAGCCGACTGTGAAACTCGTACTGATCGCTTCGGTATAACGTTCGCTCCCACCACAGCGGCGTTTCGTCTTCTAAATAGCCGACAGAAACCACTTCCAGTGCCGGAGCTTTGGGCTTGGTCCGTAAATGTCTCGCCTCGTCGGCGGTCAGCAGCACGGCACGAATCACGTCATGCGCACCGCCGATCAGCAAACCATGCTTGACCGTCCACGCCTGATACAGAGACCCTTCCGCTTGCGCCCTCGTCATCTTGGGGCAAAGGTCGTGAACCACATAACGATGCTCCAGAATCACCGGTACACCCGCAGCGAACCGCACGCGGTCCATTTCCCAAAGCTCGGCTTCAGGCAGGATCTGCAATGCCACTCGGATCGAATCGGCAACCTCCGCAGCGGTCAGTCTGCCGAAGGTCAGCAATTCGGTGCTGGGTGTCTTTCCCGCCGCTTGAGCCTTTTCCGTAAAGCTTACCAGCGACCGGACGTCGTAGTCGATCACGTCGCGGCGGACAAACGTCCCGACTCCCTTGCGAAATTCGAGAAATCCTTCGGACACCAAGCTTGCCAGGGCCTTGTTCGCCGTGGCCCGGCTGACTTGAAATTTTTCAGCCACCTCACGTTCGGTCAAAAATTGATCGCCTGCACGGTAACCCTTGGCCAGCGCGCTGCGAAGACGCTGATTGAGTTGTTGATAAACGGGACTGCGGACTAAGGAGGTATCCATTATCTTGAAAATTAACCTAAAACTCGATTCGCTCAATGCGTCACCTCGACCAACTCTGTCGTGTGCTACGCCCAGCAGACACAACGCAACACGTCTTCGACCCAGGTGGCTAAGCCACTATATCGCAAGCGAAATCGTTTGTCAATGCACGAGCTCGAGCACTGGCACCGTTTCGCGATGTTATCGCTGCTGTCCAGATAAGCTTTCAAAACCCGCTTCAAGCTGAGCGTGTACAATGTAGGGACACAGCACGTTGTTGGGTGATGATTAGGAGGACTACCGCGATACAATGCGTCTGTCTACTGGCTTTTCTCCTGAGGGAAGACCGCAGCAGCAGGCAATGGTCCGTCACCGATCCGCCGATCCGGTCTCGGCAGGTTGAGCCAACGCGCGGATATCATAGGCATAGAGAAAGTCTTCGTGGCGGATGTAAAGGACGCCCCCGCAGACAACCGGATGGGCCCAGGAAAGGCTCTCTCCGCGTCTGGGAAGGGGAAATTCGCTGACGACCTCGTAAGCTTCGGGAATGGCCTTGACCAGACTCATCTTCCGCTTTTCACTGAGTATGTAGAAATGACCGTCCGCATAAGTTAACGAACCCTTGTCAAGCCTCCGCTCGTAGTACATCGTCTTGCCGGTCTCCCACTCGAGACAGGACCAACCGCGGTGCCAGCACGAGCCGTAAACATATCCATCCAAACGTGTCACACCGCCATGGTGGTTGTCCAGGTCGGTCGATGTCTAGATCGGTGAGACGGAATAGACACCGTCACGGACAGCAATTTGAAGCATCACCGTACCGGCTTTGATGGAACTTACTAGCACCTTTCCTTGAGGTTCTTCGTCGTTCTTGAAGCCCAGCGTCGATGGCGAGTACATGGTATTCGGATCGGGTTTCGCGTAGTCGAAACCGAACTCCCGGAGATCCTCCCCGGCGCGATAGATCGTCGCCGCCAGCGCCACGTCGCGTAGCTGCGAATGGGTCACGTCTGCCCGAGTGAACAAGG
>SLFV01000245.1 GCA_007124075.1 Roseimaritima sp. | reverse complement strand
CTTCCTGGCCATTGACATCACGCAGGACGACGTTGATCTCGCGCCGCGGCAAAACCCTATACTCATCGATACTTTGATCGGAGGCGAAACAGATTCCCTTGTATTGCACGGATTGTCCTGGCCGATAAATCGCGCGATCGGTAAAAAATCGCGTCTGCTCGACCTGACCCGATCGGGAGCGTCCGCGAAAAACATTGAGCCGCTCCGATGTGACCAGTGTCTGGTCTTTGTGCGATGCAACAAACAGCACTGAATGCTGCGGGGGAACTGCGAATTGAAACTTCCCGTCGGCATCGGTCATGATCGGCTTGGCGGCGACCGGGGCTTGGTTCCTGCGATGACTAAACAACCAAGGTTGTACCGAAGCGTTCAGCAGGGGTTGGCCACGGTTGGCTTCCAAAACAAAGCCTTCGACCGTCCCCGTGTCAACTCGAACCGTGGTGACCAAAGCCAGTTCGCTGACCCAGAATTCAACCGCGTTGACTTGGTTGTCCTGGGCTGTGAAATCCCCGTTGACGCTAGACAGCAACACGTAGCGCCCCGGCGGAATCTCCAGCGGCGCAGGTTCGCGATGAAGCGCGGTTTGAAAGTCGTCGGTTGGTGCCAAGGCAACCTGCCACTGTTTGACTGGCGGAAGTCGCAGCATCTGGGCAATCTCGTCCTGGTCAAGGCGTGGGTGCCGCCAATGGTTTTTGCCCAACTCTTCAATTTGAAAAGGCGCGGAGACAATCCTCAGATGTACTTTTCCAATATTCCGATATTGCAAGTCAATTGTCGGCGCGGGCTTGTTCCAGACTCGCTCGGTGGCCACCGACAGGCTTTTGGCTTTGATTTGCTGAATCAAATTAAAACACCGGCGACCACCCACGCTTTCGGGAAATACCTCCAGTCCCCGAGTGGCCAACTTCATCGCGGTTACGAAATCGCCTTGTTGGTGCAGCACGCTAGCCCAGTCGTGCAGGGCCCGCGCAGCAATTTCGTGATCCGCATTCGAATCGACAAACCGTTCCAACGCAGAGAGATACCTAGCAGTCTTGGTTGGACCGACGGCAAAGTTGTGGGCGAAGTTCAAGCGTTGCAGATCAACATCTAGGCGAGCACTGGGATTGTCGTTGTCGGTGTGAAATCGCAGCAGGTCCTGGTAAATCTGTACCGCTCGCAATGTGGCCGCAGAAGTGTCATCGCTGGCCGGTTGCCATGCTAGGAAGAGGTCAACCTCGGCAAAGATCGGCGATTCCGCCAACAAGTCAAAGGCGTATGCAGCGCGGGAACCCGCCTGAGTTCCGGACTGATAAAAGTCCAGGGCATTTTGAGCCAGGACATCGTACAGGGTCGGCCGATAGTTTTGCGGTGCGGAACCCTTTTCCAGGAGCAACTCGTAATCTGCAACCGGGATCGCCTGCAGGGCAGGTGCGTCGGTCAAGACGGCTTGGAACTGTTGGTCGATGTGTGCCAGGATCCGTGTCAAAGGCCACGTCATAAAGTCGTCTTCGGCGGTGCTGTCGTCGGTATCGGTGCGGCGCAAGAACTGCCACTGGTTCTGCTGAAAGAAATTCCAGTACCAGTTCGCCAAAACCGCGCGCAGCACCGCGTGCGTCTCTGCAGGGGCGGTGTCCAGGACGGTTTCCATCCGCGTAATTCGTTCTTGCGGCTGATTTCCCTGGATTGTCGCCTCCAAAATGATTTTCGTGCTGACCGCCTTAACCCATTCAGGATATTTCTGCTGCTGCAGCGCGGTGTCCAGGATCGGTTGCAACGCTTCGATCGCCGACTGTGGCAGTCCCTTCGCGATTGCCTGATCAACCGTTTTCCATCCCGTGGGAGTGTCTTGAGATATAGCCATGCGGGGGGGCACCGTGAAGAGAAACAGGAGGGCGAATAGACGTTGGTACATGATGAGTGATTTCCTGCCAGTTGACGCACGTTGCACCACAGCACCCTGAGCGTCTTGTTACGAAGCGTCTAATGAGCGGAGATCAATAACGTCGAGCTGCCTTTCCCCGTCTCCAGGCCTTTGTTGGTTATTTCCGCAGCGCGGACCCTGAAGAGAGAGGCAAAACGGACCGTTATCGATCTCGTGTTGCTTATGGGCTGGCAGTATAGACGCCCGTCGCAGCGCCGCGGTTTCAGAAAATAGGAAAAGTTGTCTGTTGAGTTGCTAGCAGGCAAAGTCAGCACCATGTAAACGATGCTGCCCGAGAAGGCATGGGTTTGCGGCTTCTGTGTCCCTGATGGGTGCCCTAACCACCGACACGCTCCAGGGTTGGGTCCAGTTGCCACATGTACAGAAACATGGGAAGACGGGCCCGTTCCAATCCCGGGAGACTCATTGGAAAAATGCCGCTTTCTTGGGGCACATTCGGCGTGATATCATACGGCGTGTTGGCACGATCATTCTCACGGCGGTACAGCAGCACCTGCGGGTTGGGATCTGGACGGTCACTTGTACCGGCGGCCAGGGCGATCGCGTCGTCAAGGTAGCCGATTTGGTCAATCAGCCCGTTCCGAAGCGCCTGCTGGGAAGTGAAGACTTGGCCGTCGAAATCAACTTCGGGACGACCAAGGTATCCCGGTCGACCTTCCAACACGGCATCGATGAATCGCTGGTGGAACTGCTCGGCAATTCGCCGCAGCATCTCCTGCTCTTCATCGGTCATGGGCCGGACTGGCGAACCGGCGTCCACCCGTTGGCCGGCACGGATTGACTGTGGCGTGATGTTGAACTGCTGCAACGTGTCCTCCATATTGTAAAGGTTCAGGATCACGCCAACGGCACCCACCAGCGAGGTTGGGTGGGCGATGATAGCATCGCAGGCGGTTGCCAGGTAGTAAGCGCCCCCCGTGCCGGTATCCATAATACAGGCGATTACCGGCAAACCGGTTTGCTGTCGGAACCGCGTCAGTTCTTGTCTCATGATGTCCGTCGCGGTCACACTGCCCCCGGGACTGTTGATCCGCAAGACCACCGCTTGGGCGCGGGTATCCTGTCGAGCCGCATTCAGTTTTTCGCGGAATAAAGCCAATGGGTTTTCCCCCATCGAGCCGAATCCGCCATAGTTGCGATTCAGAAGCACGCCATCGACGTCGATAACCGCGATTCCAAAATGGCAGGGGCTTGTGTTGGCATTACCGGCAACGAAGCGACCCACGATCGGGGCCGCTCGGTTATCGGGAGGATTGCGTGTTGTTACCTCCCCCGACATTCGCAGCGGAGTCAGCATCGCAACCTTCATGGGGGAACGCATTTCAAATTGAAATGGACGATGGCAGCCAAGTTGGGTGGCTGAGAGGATGACTGCCCACCATCCGCAGTGGAGCCAGGGGGTGCGGATTCGGCTTCGTGACCCAAGTTTCGATAGTTGCCCGATCATTGGGGACCCTCCCTGGCCTCCTGAAATTCACATAAACCCGCAACCGCCCGCCATCGCACAAGGTCGTGACCAAGTCTCCACGATCACGACTGCCACCACGTCTTGATTCGTCATCACAGCACAGCCAACTTTGGCGCAGGAGGCAAAACCCTATTGGATCGCGCAATCGCTACAACCGAACGGGCACGACGGCTGCACAACGGCGCAAGGACCAGTCGGTTGGGTCCGGGCCCGGCAACCGCACGGCATGTCAAACCGCAGGCTGGACATCCGCCGTGCGAATGGAATGGAAAGAGATGCCCGGATTTTCACGCTCCAAGATCTGCACATCGTATTGCGTCTGCAGCAGCACTGCATCGTGGCCGAATTGATCGTGGACATGAATTGCGGAATACGGCAACTTGATCGATAATGCTCCTTGTTCTGGAGCAGAAAACCATCGCGTCAGTTTGAATTGCCGCCAACTCAGACGCGTCGGCGCATTGTACTCGCCTTCCAGCCGGAACCGCACCACGTCGAATTGCAATTCGCCGACCGCTCCCAGGATCATCTCTCGGTGCGTTGAACGGACGTTATTAAAAATCTGAATGGCACCCTCCTCTGCCAATTGGCTCAGTCCGCGATCGAATTGTTTGCGGCGAGACGTGTCTGGGCACTCCAAGACCGCAAAAAACTCGGGTGAAAACTGCGGCAAGGGGTCAAACTGGATCGGGCGACCCGCATACAACGTATCCCCCAAGCGGAACTCCCCTGGACAAACCAATCCGACGATGTCGCCGGGAAATGCCTCATCCATCGTTTGTCGATCTTGGCCAAAGATCCGCAGCGCGCGTGGCAAGCGAATTCGCTTGCCGCTCCGAGCAACCGTGACTTCCATGTCGCGTTTGAACTCCCCGGAACAGACGCGTGCAAAGGCGACCCGGTCGCGGTGGTTGGGGTCCAGGTTAGCCTGGATTTTGAAAACAAATCCGGAGAAACCGCTGTGGTTGGCCAGATCCTTCTGCGTCTTGTCAGGTCGGTTTCCCGGTGCGGGACAAAGCTGCAGGAAGCCGCGGAGGAACGCTTCGACGCCGAAATTCGTGAGTGCGCTACCGAAGTAGACCGCCGTCTGTTTTCCACGCAGGAAGTCATCCAGTCGAAATTCGGTACCTGCCAGCCGAATCAGCTCCACTTCTTCGCGGATCGTCGCCAAGGATTTCGCATCGGCCAACGCAGCGGAAACGGGAAGCGATGGACACTGATTGATCACTCGCTCCGTCAGTTCCTCCCATTGAAACACCCCGGCGTCTTGCCGTTTTTGTCCATCACGATTGGTAAACAAATGCACCTGATCGGTAGACAGTTCGATGATTCCGCAAAAATCGCGTCCGGTCCCGATCGGCCAATGATGCGGTACCGCTTCGATGGAAAACTTCTGCTCGATTTCCTCTAAAATTTCCAGCGGGGCTCGTCCCGGGCGGTCCACCTTGTTGACAAACGTCAACACCGGCAGTTTCCTGAGCTTGCAGACCTGAAACAGCTTTTCGGTTTGCGATTCGATCCCCTTGGCCATATCAAGCACCATGACCGCCGCATCGGCAGCCATCAGTGTCCGATACGTGTCCTCGCTAAAATCGTGGTGGCCGGGGGTGTCCAGCAGATTGATTTGGTTATCCGCGTACTGAAACGTCAGTACGGTCGAACTAACCGAAATTCCACGTTGCTTTTCCAGTTCCATCCAGTCGGACTTTGCGGTACGCTGGCTCTTCCGGCCACGAACCGCACCCGCTGTTTCAATCGATCCACCGAACAACAGCAGCTTTTCGGTTAGGGTTGTCTTGCCCGCATCGGGGTGCGAAATGAGCGCAAAGGTGCGTCGGCGAAGCCGCTCCTGCTGGACGTGGTCGGTGACATCATTCATGAAAAATTCTGTTCCAATATGGATTTCGTCTGTGCTAGACAGGCGATCCTCGCTGCGCACCCAAGTCGACGACGCGATGTAGTCGATGTGATGACACTTTGTCGTCAGGCGAGTGGAGGATTAAAGCTGCTACCCGCTGTCGAATTATCGACAACAAACGTTTCGAACGCAACGCGGTGACGAATAACGTTGTAAGCAATGGTTGCGTTGGCGTTTTGGCACTCCATGTGCTCCGAAGAAATGTCGAAAAGACACTCAACGGTTTCAACTGCTCAATTTCATCGTGGAATTCGATCGATGGCTACACAAAACACATTTCGGCAAAACTTTCGTCTGCTGATGTTACTAGGCTGCGGAATCTTCTTTGCAGCTTCGACCTCCCGCGCTTGGTCCCAGCCTTTGTTGCCCGATGATTGGCAGGATGAACCAGGATACGAGTATGGCGAGGAATTGCTGCGAGGACCGGTTCACGAGGCCTTTGCGGAACAGTTCAATGCCGGGCCGGTTGATACTGCGATCGTCCCCCAACCTCCTCCTCCGCCCGTACCGGAAGTTCCCCCGGAAATGAAACCCGAAGGCAATCGGGTGGAGTGGGTCTCAGGTTACTGGTTCTGGGATGACGCACGAGACGACTACATCTGGATTAGTGGGATTTGGCGAAAGATGCCCCCAGGTCGGGCTTGGCTGCCCGGCTACTGGGCGGAGACGGACGGGGGGCATCAATGGGTGGCTGGAACGTGGATCGCAGCCGACCAAGCCGAAGTCGAATACATCGCCCAGTCCCCACCGGAATCTTTAGATCGTGGCCCAGTGGGAGACGCACCGTCGGAGGAGCATTTTTGGATTCCAGGTAACTGGAATTGGCAGGCCGACCAGTACGCTTGGCGACCGGGTTACTGGTCCGTCGGATATTCCAACTGGATTTGGGTGCCGGAACGCTACATTTGGACCCCAAGTGGATATATTTACTGTGCGGGGTACTGGGATTATCCACTGGACAGCCGTGGGACGCTGTTCGCGCCGTTTTATTTCCAGCAACCGGTCTACGCCACCAGCGGTTTCTTTTACACGCCACGCATCTCGCTGATGGCAGGTGCATTGCAGGCCCACCTGTGGGTCCGCCCCGGGGTCAGGCATTACTACTTTGGTGATTTTTACGCTGCCAGTTACCGCTCATTCGGGATTCATCCCTGGCACAATTTTCACCTGCGAACAACCTTTCGCACCGGGGGCATCGGTTTTGATCCTCTGTTCGCTCATTACAGCCGGCCAGCCATCGGCGGTGTCAATGTTTATCAGCAGGTCAATAACCAGTACAACATTTTCGTCAATCAGCGGGATCGACGCCCGCCACGAACCTACCAGGAACAGGTTCGTTTGGTGTCGTCGCAACGAGGCTCGGGGCGAAGTGCGTTTCGCATCAACGATACGCGTCCTGCAGTGTTGGGGGAATCATATCAACGTGCGACCAACCGTGATAGTTCACGTTTTTCACGGATGCCCCGAGAGCAGTTGGAGCGGTCGCGGTTATCGGCTAGCGAAAGTTCGTCGATGGCGATGCTGCGACGCGAACAAGAAGCCCGATTGCGCGGGCTAGATCCCGCCGGTCGTCCCAATCGGACGTCGTTGCGTGTCCCCGCGATGCGAAGCGAAACGGTCGGATCAAGTGGCGATCGCAGAAGTGATGCTGAACGACAGCGACGATCGTCAATCCAACCTGGACTGTCAGCCCCGGATGCCGCTTCCGGGCGAGACACTACTGGCGGGTTTACCGGTCGCGGCGGTTCGGGTCGTTCCTCCCGTTCCAGCGGTTCACGCGACAACGGGCTGCCCACTGCGGGTGATGCTGCGAGTGCTCGCGACATTCTCAGCGGACGCGCGCGTTCGGCGATGCCGAACAATCGCTCGACCGATTCCAGCGACTACGGTACGGGCTCGTCGGCAGCGGTTAATCCCTCCCGTAGCCGTGCACCAGCGGCGAGTTCTGCCCCCGGCAGCAGCTACAATCCCGCAGCACCCTCGGCGCGAGATATCCTGAGTGGACGCTCACGATCGTCGTCCCCCGCGGGCAGCGGCAGCGCCAGGTCGAGCGTCCCGAGTAGCCGTGCACCTGCGGCGAGTTCGGCCCCCGGCAGCAGCTACAATCCCGCAGCATCTTCGGCGCGAGATATCCTGAGTGGACGCTCACGATCGTCGGCCCCCGCGGGCAGCGGCAGCGCCAGGTCGAGCGCCCCGAGTAGCCGTGCACCTGCGGCGAGTTCACCGCGCGGGGGCAACTCCAGTCGCTCGGTCCCGTCGACGCGGAATTACGGAGGCGCCTCCTTGCCGTCAGCATCTGGACGATCAAGCTCACCAGGGCGAACCAGTAGACCAAGCATTTCTCCGGGTCGCAGCAGCGGCGCATCGTCGGCCGGTCGGGGCAGCAGTCGCGGTTCCAGTTCGGGGAGCGGAAGCGGTCGACGCGGTTCTCGCTAGCCCGTAAAAAACACGGCATCCCGACTTGCGTGGCCGGCGCGGTGTGACTTGCGGTTTACCGCAGGTTGGCAAATTCGATCTCGTTGACGAATTCCGCGTTGCAGCCATTCGTCGTGGGATGCGGTGTGCGATGACCGGTAGTCGTAGCCCACGCGGTTGCGATGACTTATCGAGTCCAGCGTAACCACGAACGGAGCAGTGTCTTCACCGTTGGCGTAAGCTTGGTACGGTTAAACTGGTCACCCAACTTACGCACGGCTTCCGTCTGGGTTGGATAGGGATGAATGACTGACGCGATTTTACCCAACCCGATTCGATGCTTCATAGCCATGACGATCTGGCCGATCATGTCACCTGCATGCGCAGCGACAATGGTCGCCCCCAAGATGCGATCAGAACCCTTCTTGCAGTGAACACGGACAAAGCCTTCCACTTCGCTGTCCAGAACCGCGCGATCGACGCCAGAGAGGGGCTGGGTAAAAGTGCTTAATTGAATCTCCCGTTCGACCGCTTGATTTGGATAGATGCCGACGTGAGCCACTTCGGGCGACGTGTAAGTACACCAAGGAATAATCAGCTTACTGGCTTTGGCTCTCCCCATGAACAACGCATTCTGAATCACGATTCGAGCAAGAAAGTCGGCCGAATGGGTGAATTGATACTGGGAGCAGACATCGCCTGCAGCATAGATGTTGCGATTGGTCGTTCGCAAGCAATCGTCGACGATCACGCCTTGTTGCGGATTGGCCGATATACCGACGGCTGCAAGTCCCAATCCATCCAAATTCGGCGTCCGTCCGATGCCGACAAGAACTTGATCGCCGCTGATCCGTTGTTCCCCACCCTCTCCAGAAACCACGACGACGCGGCTTGCACCTTCTCTCTGAACGCGAATCACTTTTACACCCAGCCGCATTTCGATACCATCCTGCTGCATGGCATGTTCTACGATCCGTGCGGCATCCTGATCCTCTCGAGCCAGGATGTGCGATGATTGCTCCACAAGCGTGACCTGTGATCCAAAGCGAGCAAAGCTTTGGGCCATCTCGCAGCCAATGGGGCCAGCTCCGATCACGGTCAACCGCTTCGGCAATTCGGTGAGTGAAAACAGCGTTTCGTTATTCAGATAACCGGCCTCCTTCAGTCCAGCGATCGGTAACTTAGCGGCTCGCGCCCCTGTCGCAATCACGGCCTTCTTGAAGTGCAGCGTCTGAGTGCCAACGACAACGGTGTTGCTGCTTGCGAAAGTCCCCTGCCCAAAATAGACGTCGATCCCCAATTCACGAAAACGCTTTGCGGAATCGTGAGGACTGATCGAAGCTCGCAGCCGACGCATCCGTTGCATGACTTCGGCAAAGTCCACATGCGGTACCGTCGATTGGATGCCAAAGCGACCCGCTCCGCGTACCGACGCGGCCCGTCGCGCTGCCGCGATAATTGCTTTCGAAGGGACGCATCCCACGTTCAAGCAATCGCCTCCCATCAAACCGCGTTCAATCAGTGCGACCTTGGCACCCAGCCCCGCTGCTCCGGCTGCGGTGACCAATCCCGCCGTACCAGCCCCGATGACAACCAGGTTGTAGCGGCCAGCCGGGACAGGATTTACCCAATCGACCGGATGGACGTTTGACTGCAAGGTTTTGTTATATTCGTCGGCTGGCTTCAATTGCTCGAGGTAGCTCATGGTGGACCTTCGGTGATACCGTTTCTTAACTGTGCGCCCATTGTGCCGTGCTGTTGCTAGGGGGCGGCGTGGGGCGTTTCCTACGCAGGCACGCGATCAGATTGCTGGGCGACTGGGTAGCATCGCCATTGCACGTTTGATCACCAGCGGAAGCAGGCCAAGAATTGCAAACGCGAGCAGCAACTGCCAACTGACGACTTTACCGACACCTTCTTCAGCAAGTAGTTTGATGCTGGGGACGGTAGAGCCGGCGTAAACATAGGCTGCGGTTCCAGGCAGCATTCCAAGTTGGCTGACCCACCAAAACGTGATGGCGCGTATTTTGGTTAAACCCATCACTGCGTTGATGACAAAGAAGGGGACCGCGGGAATCAATCGCAGAGTGAAAAGGTAAAACGCACCTTCGCGATCCAAGGCTGCATTGATGGACTGCAACCTCCAAGCGAACTTTTGTTGAACCCACCCTTGCAGCAAATAGCGAGTCAAGAGGAAAGCCAGCGTTGCCCCGCCTGTGGAGCCAAAGCTGACGACTAACAAACCTTGCCAGAATCCAAAGTACCAGCCGTAAGCCAGGGTCAGCACCGTTGCCCCAGGCAGGGAGAATCCCGCCACCGCGACATAGACTGCGATGGCCACGACCGCCGCCCCAAAAGGTTGGTTTTGTCGGTATTCGCGCAGCTCCGATTCTTGGGATGCAACGTATTCAAACGACAACCGATCACCCATCAGCCAATACCCCCCTACCGCTGCGACCGCCAGAAAAGCTAGCAAGCCGATTTTCTTGGCATTACCGTGCTTCTGCGGCGTATTGACGGATTCGTGGGAGTTTGAGTAATCGAGTTCTGTGGCCATTGCAGGCATCTTTCGTGTTTCTAGTGGACGGACCTGAAGGTTGTCGGCATCGTTGGCTTCATCTTACCGTCGGTTACTGAGGATTTTTCCATCACGCGAAACAGCCAGCTTGCGTCCGTGTCGTCCCGCCTCACGGGCTACCATGCAAAAATTCCAGGCGTTGTTGATACCCCCGCTGCTGGTCATCGCTAAGCGCTGCCTGCGTCAGCAAAACGTAACGAATCTGGCGTTTTGCTTCCGCCGTTCGCTTGCTGGCGATCAGTTGATCGATGATCGCCAGTTTTGCAGTGTGCCATTGGGGGGAGCCTTGTGGGACACCCTGCGAGAGTCGTTGCCAAAGCTGTAACGCCTTGGTTTGGGCTGCCGGTTGGTCGCTTTGGGACAGGACGTTGGCCACCTCCGTTGCCGCAGTCCAGTCACCAGGATGTCGCGTGAGGTAGTTTTCAAGGGAAGCGATCGGCACGTCACTTTGTCCGCTCCACAACTGGGCTAGGGCCAACCAGAGGACTAACCTATCTTCATCGATTCCGTTGGAAAGCTGTCTGGACTGTTCCAGCCATTGGATCAGCAACTTGCCCAGCCGCTGGCGTTGTTCGGGATGCTGCTGCCCGTCACGCACCAGACGTTGGCAGAGATCCTTGTAACGTACGACAAAGCTGTTATCCGTCTCGTCAGGCACCGAGGGAGGATTTGTCATTCCCCCTTCCCGCCGGACCTGCCACAGCCAGGCGTCCAGCGGATCCAAGCCAATCGGTTCGGCCCCGGCGCTCCAACGACGCAGGTCATCCATGTTGGCAAAGTACAACAGCAAACGGAGTTGGGCGGCATCGCGAGCAGCCAGAGTTTGCGGGTCGGTTTCCTCAGCAGCGACTTGCAATTCCTTGATTACCGTTGGCAGCAGCGAATCATCCTGCGAAGTGCGCAGCGCAGCCTGCCACCACGCAATCGCTTGTTCCAAAACCTCACGCGTGATCGGGCGGGCCAGTTGCAAGGTGATCTGTGCCGCATCGGCATACCTCCCTGCGGCTGCCAAGGAACGGCCCAGCCAATCCGCAGCCTGACGTCCCGGTTCGGTTTGCGGCCACGTTTCCGCGGTCATTTGAAGAATCTTTCGCAGGGCTTCAGTACCCTGCTCCGCCGTCGAATCCTGCCGCAAGTCATTGGACAGCAGCCAAGCCGCCTGTAACGCAAGCTGGGCAGCCTCGGGTGCGTCGGTATGTTCACTAGCAATTTCCAGCAATAAATCGACGGCTGGGATAATTTGTCGTTCGGTGTGCCAGACCGCGGCGGCCTGCTGCGCGTACCGCAACGCTTCGCGGGCGACGGTAGATC
Organism: Roseimaritima sp.; assembly: GCA_007124075.1. Classification (GTDB taxonomy): domain Bacteria; phylum Planctomycetota; class Planctomycetia; order Pirellulales; family Pirellulaceae; genus Roseimaritima. The sequence goes on along the minus strand of SLFV01000245.1, from coordinate 10,117 downwards.
CGCGAGCTGCTTGCGCAAACCGCTCAGCCGCAGCGGTCGGCTTCCCGGCGCGGAACAACTGTGCGGCCTGCCCAGCCAGCAAACGAGCATCAAACGCTTCCGCTGCTGCCGGCAGTCTGCCAAAGACCAACGCCTCGCCGCGACGTCGCGCGTAACGTCCTGTTGTTGTTTCGATCGCATCCAACCAGTTGGAGATCTGGAAGATCCCATCGGCACGACGATCGTGATTACCCTGCAAGACTGATTCAATTAACCATGCCAGACGGGCAAGATCCAGCCCCGCATCGCCGGTGGTAACGACTTCACCCGCGGGGTAAACGGTAGCCAGTGTGGTTTCGGCTGCGGAGAGGTCGCCCGCAGCCAGATGCGCCCGAACCTGCAACGCGACCGCTTGGCGGAGGGTCGCCGGCCGGCCGGCTGGATCGGCTAGCGGTTTCAGAAGCTGCAGCGCGTCGGTCTCCCGCCCGGTAATGATGGCCGCCTCCGCTAGCAGCAGTTTTGTTTCGTCGGCCCGTTCGCTATCGGGCACCAAACCGGATTGCAGCTCCCGTAGCTGTCCGATTGCTGACGTCGCAGCGGCGATCGAATCGGGGCTGCCCGACGGGAAACAATGGCTTTGCGTCAGCAAAGTTTGAGCTAATTGCATCGTCAACGTCTGCCACAAATTCCGCCAAGGGGAGGTGGTCGCGCCGTGTTGCTGCTGCAGATGGGTCTGGGTCGTTTGCAGGCGATTGGCTGAGCGAATCGCCAGGTCCAACGCGGTTTCCTGAAGCCAGTGCGATTCGGGTTGCAAATTCCATTGGTCGACACAGTACTGACTGGCGACCTGATCCACTCTGGCCCATTGCGCCTGCAACCACCAGAAACGCGGATGCTCCGCATCGGCCCCCAGCAGTTCTTGCACCGGCTGGCTTGCCCGCTGCAGAAGCGTGGGGTCCCAGGCGGGAGCGTTTTGCAGCATCGTCAGGCGGACGTTTGATAACCGGATCGCCCATCGGGTTTGCTGGTCTGAAAGCGAAGCAGCCTGGTCCAAGTGTCGTTGGGAAATCCTAGCCGCAGTTTCTATCCGCCCGATCGCAATCAATCGCGTGATTAAATCAGCCTGCCAATCGTCGGTGCGTCGTCCTGGTCCCCAGTCGCTTGGCGGCCACAGGCGATGCTGTACCGACAGTGCAGTAACGGTTGCAGCGCGCTCGGACGTGATACTTTGTCCCGCCGCAGCACGTCCCAAGCACGCACACGCAAGCAATAGCAGGCACAGTCGTGTTGGTCGCCAGGGCCAACGCGAAGCCGAAATCAGGGGAGTGGAAGCGTCTTTAATTGCCACTGATTCCCATCTTCGATCACGACCACGGCATGCTGTTGGTCCAGCTTTGCCAGTTGAATGACGCCATCCCAGCCATCGACTTGTTCAAAGGGTAAACCCGCGGTACCGCCCCCTTGGACCCGCTGGGACAATCCTTCTTGCTGATCGATATTATCCGTTTTCAACCGCATCACGCCTCGTGCGCTGTTGGTGATCAACAGGTACTCTTGATCGTCTTTGGTGTACAGGACCATATCCAGCGGCCGATTACGATTGCCTAGTTCCGCGACGGTTTTCCCACGCACCTTGGCCTCCGTTCCGCTTGTGTGCATCGGAAACCGGACCAACGGTGTGCAGGTAAACCCCGCCAGCAGGCTCGGTTCCCCACCGATGTTGATTGGGATAAACGAACGGATTGCGGCATTGTCTTCGACGCGTCCATGCGCGGCGTGGTAGATTTCGGTGTAAAAGCTACGACTATTCTCGTTCAACGGAAACTCAAACTCCAGCACGGTGGATGGTGAATCTTTCGCCGATAATCCAGAGACTAGCAAGCGACCGTCGTGAATGGCCAAATCCGTGATCGATTCCAGACGTAGGTTTCGTGTGCGACCGCCGCGCCCGACTTCCCGATCTTCGGGCGGGTTGGGTAAGTGGACTTTGGAACTGAGCACCTTATCCAGATCGACTGCCGACACCAATCCGTCGGCGGTGACGCGAGCGATCGCTGCTCCTTTTGCGGTTTGCACCGAGGCGTAAAGACTGCCTGTTTCTGGATGAATCGCCACGTCCGCAATCAAGGGTCGTGGGGTGCCGACCGCTTGGGCAACTTTGGTGCGAAAATCGGGGATGTCAAAACGAGCCGCTCCGCTGGAGGAGGATTCCTCCGGTTCGATCGCGTAAATGGTGGCCGCCTTGGGATCCCCGATGATCAAGACTCCATCCGGCGTAAACGTCAGCGGACCCGCCGACGTCAGTTCCACCGTCGCCGGGTTCAAGCCATAGTCGATCGCGGATGCCGAAGTCAGCAACGCCAGGAACGACAACACTCCAGCACCAGTAACCACATTTCGAATCAACATTAGGTTTCCCTCGAGTGAAAGGTCTGCTCATCCGCAGCTATTGCTTTATATCCGATTTGGTGTCCGAATTGACTGGCGGGGAGAAAAGTTCATCCAAGCTTTTGCGAATCCGGGCGGCCCAGACTTCGTATCCGGCTGCATTCAAGTGCAATTTGTCGTCTCGAAACAGTTCAGCTTTGACCTGCCCTTGATGATTCAGAAAAGCGTCGGCGGTGGCGATGAAGTGCGTACGCGGTACGGTTTGACAAAAATCTAGCATTCGCGAATTTAAGTTCGCAATCGCGGGCCACGCGTCCCAACGGCTCTGCGTCGGGGTAATCTGAATCACGAATACTTCGGCTTCCGGTTGGTGGTCGGCGATAACGTGGCGAACATACCGCAGTAAGGCGATCACGTCGTTTGCAGGCAAATCGCTCGCTCTGCCCGCGATGTCGTTAGCCACAAAAATCACCACCGCCCGGAAGCGATGCGGCCGAATCAGTGGTGCCGCGAATACCGCAAGATCGGTGAACCTTGCGCCACCGTAGCCCCGTTGGATGCAGCGATAGGGAGCCAGATCGTGATGGAGGCTGTCCCACAAGCGGATGCTGCTGCTGCCCAGAAACAAGATTGATTGATCGTCAGGCGGCACTTTGGCATCCTCCCGAAGCATTTTCGCGATCGTCGGTTCCCAGCGTTTCAAAGCTGCTTGGGCATGCGGTTGGACCACCTCCGCATAGGTCGTCGCAAGCGACCCAGGTGAAACCGTGGACGGACTTTCCTGAGCAAAACTGCAGCCTGCCAGGAAACGGTCGCCCAGCGGGGGCAACCCGATCATTGCAATGAAGGTCGCAGCAAAATAAAACGAACGCATCGGGAGAACCTGGTGGGAAGGGATGGGACAGCGGAAACCGGAACCAAGGCGGGCCCGAAACGATCAGGAACCAGCAAATCCGCTCCTGACGGTTCCAGCACGCCGATACGAATCCGATTATATTAGCCGACTGGTTGTTCTGTTGCTGCATGCGGGAGGCAGGCGGGTGACGGAGTCGTAAACTATCGCTTCCATTGAAAGCTTCGACCGTGAATTGCTATCGTCGTTGTAGGTCATTTGTATTCGTTTCTCTTCAGTTTCCCGGTTGGCCACGCGTTTTCCTGCGCAGCAAGGACATCCCGCCGGTCAAAGGCGGGCGCGGACGCCATCCCGCACACGCGGCATTCGCGTTCTTGTTGTGTGGATTTTTGTTGGCATGCTTTCAGAACCAACCGGTGCAGGCGCAGCAGAATCGCGTCGCGTTACAGCAGACGGCACAGTACCTGAGGGTCACGATCGATGAACAGCCGTTTTTGACGTACAACCTTGCGGAAGTCATTGCACCGCCGGGAATGGATCCGATTCTGAACCGCAGTGGTTACATCCATCCATTTCACGCCCCAAGCGGGCGGGTCGTCAGTGGCGATTTTTCGCATGATCATCCCCATCAACGCGGTTTGTTTGGTGCGTGGGTAAAGACCCGGTTTAGGGGGCAGCAGGTTGATTTCTGGAACCTACATCGGGGGCTGGGGTTGGTCCGGCACGCGAAGGTGGAGAGCACGCAGCAGGATGAAAATGGGATCGTCTTGGTGTTGAACCTGGAGCACGTCGCAAAACACAAACCTGGCAGCGAAATCGTTGCATTGCACGAAACCTGGACAGTTCACGTTCCCGCACAGCAGTCATCCCTGTACTATTTCGACGTGCAGGTACGCCAAACCTGCGCGACCGAGGAGCCACTGCACCTGCCACCCCATCTGTACGGGGGCATGGCCCTGCGCGGCAGCAATCAATGGGTCCAAGACACCAGTCGGCGGGCACACCAGCAGTGGGAACGCGAGGTGGCCGAGGATCCTCAACTGCCTCCGCCCGGCATGGACCAGATCGGCTTTGAGTTTTTAACCAGCGAGGGTTTGCAGCGGCATGACGGCAATCATTCCGGGGCGCGGTGGGTGGCGATTCACGGCCCGGTCGACGGCCAGCTTGCCGGTGCGGCCTTGCTGAGCCATCCAGACAACTTTCGCGCCCCGCAGCCAGTTAGACTGCATCCCTACATGCCGTATTTCTGCTTCACGCCGATCGCAAAGCAGGAGCATGTTATCCGGCCTGACACAGGGTACGACGCGAAGTATCGATATGTCGCGTTTGACGGACCTGCTGACAGGGAGGCATTAGAACGGCTTTGGCAGCGATTTTCCGAAAAATAAGGAGCTCGCCCTTCGGTTGCGTAGCACAACACGCCCCGGACATTTCATCAGCGCCGATGGCGAAGTGTCAGGAGAAAATGTGCGCCCTGTCATCGCGATGCACCGGAGGCTACGATACCACCTCGGTAGCCATCGCACCGCGGACTTCCCAGCCGGTTCGATAGCTCTTTGTCAGCAACTCGTTGGCTTTGTCGTCCTCCCGAAACTTCATTGACTGTCCGTCCCAACGTAGCGATCGTCCGACCTGATGCGCTACGGTGCCCAGCAGTACGGTTTCCGTCAATGGTCCTGAGTAACCGAAATGGCAAAGCGGTTGGCCGCCATGGCGAATCGCTTGCAGCCATTCAGCGTGGTGACCGATCGAAGGAGCAATTGACCGTGCGGGCGGGTTAAAGTCAATGAATCGTTCCGCAGGCAACAACTGGTAATCACCATAGGTGGCAATCATCATGCCCTTGTCACCAACAAATAAGACACCACCGCCGGGCACCTTGACCCCCTCCAGATCGCGGGGTGACATGTTTCCGTCATACCACACCAGTTCCAAGTCGTCGTGATGATCGCTGGCCGCGAACCGGTAGCTGACTTTTAATCCCTGCGGACAAAATTTAGGACTGCTTTCTGGACCGTCGGCGACAACGGTCGTTGGATAGCGGAGCTGCAGCGCCCAGAACGGTAGATCCATGTAATGGCATCCCATGTCGCCGAGCGTCCCTGCTCCAAAATCGCGATAGCGGCGCCAATTGGCGGGATGCAAGCCGGGGATGTAGTCACGCTCCGCGGCCGGTCCCAACCATTCATCCCAGCATAAACTTGCGGGCGGATCACCGCTGGGTTGCGGCATGGAGTCAGCTCCCCAGCCTTTACCGACCCAAACATGGACTCGTTTGACATCACCAATCGCCTTGGCTGAAATCAACTCCACCACACGGCGGTAGTTTTCGCCCGCGTGGATTTGCGTTCCCATTTGAGTGACGACCCCTTTTGCTTTCGCCGCGACCGCCAACGCTCGGGCTTCGGAGACGGTGTGTGTCAGTGGTTTTTCACAATAAACATGCAAACCTCGATCGATCGCTCGGATTGCCGCCGGTGCATGATGATGATCAGGGGTGCTGATCACGACGCCATCTAAATCGCTCTCGGTCTCCAGGAGCTCGCGGTAATCGGTATAAACTGCTGCTTTCGGGTATTTCTCCGCAGCCTTCTGCAGGTAGTTGTGGTCAATATCACACAATGCTTGGATGGTCTGCGAAGCGACGGCAGAGAAATTCGATGAACCACGATTAGCGACACCGATGATCGCAAGTTTGAGCGGGCGTTCTTGTTCGCTCCACGCCCTCCGGTTTCCCAACATCATCGAAGAAGCTGCTGCCCCGGTTGCGGCAATAAATGTACGTCGATCGCAACGCTGCTGTTTGCGCATCACAAAAAATCCCTGAGGTGAAGAGGAGGAAGGAAATGGATTTGCCAAGTCGATGGGCGTAGCACAAAAAGTTGCCTTCGTAGAACTAGCCAGTAGGCGCAAGCTGCCACCGAGGCGGATGGTGCCGCGTTGGAACCGCCATTTGCGTGGGCCACCGTCGGTCCAGTAGAGCGTAACGTCTTGGATCACGGACGCCAAGGCGGCCCGTAGAGCGGCTGGATCGGCGAGGGCGAAGGTTTCCCGCAAGCCGCTCCGTTCGGCCGCTACGCGGGCAGCCTCGTGGTCTGGCGAGGCGGATGGGTTTCGTGCAGACGCTTGCAGTTGTTCTTCGAGGGACCGGCGCTGGGTTCGCCAATCGGCCAGCATGCGGGAGGCGTCTTCGAGGTTTTCGCCATCGAGTAGCATTAACCGCTCGACGCCCTTGGCGATGTTCTTTTCAAGTTCGGCGATTAGCTGGCGTAGCGATTTCGTGTCGTGGGTCTTGGTCGCGGACGCTTTCAAACGGCGAGCGATCGCCGTTTCGATTTGGCCTTTGATGTTGGGCGTGTCGAGCAGACCGACGATCTTGCCGATCACCAACGGTTCAAGTTGGTCTTTGCGGATCGAATAGCAATGCTCGCTTTGGCCCGCACCATTCGACGCACGCGCCCCGTAGTATTGGACGTTCGTTCCGACCGAAGCTCGTCGGCCACACATGCGGTCGCCGGAGTTCCCGCAGATGACCAAACCCGACAGCAAATAATCGCTCGCTCGCGTTCGTCCGTTGGGACGCCTGCGGGCGTCGAGCTTTTGCTGCACGCGATCGAACGTCTTCTTATCGATGATCGCCGGATGTGCGTTCTTGATCACAACCGGTTCGTTGCCGCCCAGATGCCCGTCGCCGACTCGGTTGAACCGGCCTTGCGGATTCGCTCCGTAGATCATCGTGCCGATGTAGACCGGGTTTCGCAGGACGACACGAACCGATTGGCATTGCCAATCGATACCGCTTCGCGTCTTGATGCCTCGGCGGTTCAGGTCGCTGGCGATCGATCGGCTATTGGCATCGGTGTTGGCGTAGGCGTCGAACATCCATTTGATAGTCTCGACTTCCTGTTCGGCTTCGGAGGGTGCGAGTTTGGCTTTCCATCCCTTTGGTTTGGCGAACCGAGCGCTGCCGACCACGCGATGCATTTCGTTTCCGGCCTCGTCGAAGTAGACGCGATCGTAGCCGTAGGGCGATCTCCGTTTGCCGTAGCCGTCGCGGGCTTGCTTGAGCATGCCTCGCATGACGTTGTTCGATAGGCTGACCAGGAATTGGTTTTTGCCCTCTTGCGTGATCTGGTAGAGCATCCGGCCGGCGAAGTCGTCCCAATTGATCCGGCCTCGAAAGACGCAGATCAATTCCACACCGGCGCGGCGTAGCGGCGAGATCCATTCGCCCGCCTCGATCGAATCGAACCGGCCGAAGCGGTCTTGGTCCCAACACAGAATCGCTCGAAAGTTGCCCGGGCGTTTCACGTCGTCGATCATCTGCAGGAACTGTTTTCGCTTGAGCGTCTTGACACCCGAGATCGCATGGTCCTCGTACCAGCGAACGATCTGGTAGCCATGCTTCTCGGCCGGCGAGCTTCAAAATCTCGTCGCGTTGTTGCCCCGTAACCATTGACACTGGGCTTTCCTCCTGCTTGTCACTCGACATGCGGATGTAGCCAACGGCCGCCTCGGCGGTTTTGATCTTGCGTTTGCTCATCGGTTCGCCTCCGTTTCGATTTCGATCTCGTCGGGTGGAATGGAAAGCATCAGCGATCGGCCGTTGTCCCAATCAACATCGACCTGCGTCCAATCGCCATGCGAATGGATACGGACGACCGTTCCCCGCTGGCCCACGGGCATCGGATCGGGATCGTCGGCCATGCGGACCAAGCGAATGCGATCGCCCGCCTTCAATCGCGAAAGGGTATCTTCGCGAAGCATGCGTTGGTGGAATTGCCAAAGATCGATTTCCGCGTCCGTTGCCAGACGAACGGTTCGGATTTCGATTGGGATATCTCGGCCGTGTTTGGCCCGCAGGTCTGCGTATAACGCGTGCAGGGCGTCTTGGCCCAACGATGCGGCTTCGGTTTCGTCGGCCGCGTCAAAAGGCAAACAGCCTAGAACGGAGCCACCAGGGTAGCGACGTAAAACGTCTTCATGGTTTGGTCCTCATGGAATGTGCGAAATCGAGAAACCGCGAAGGCATGGAAAAGACCTTCGCGGTGGGCGTTGGCGGTCCGGTCGGTACCCGCTCACGCGTTGGTGAACCGCCCCCACCTAGCGTTACTGCGCGCTGCCTTCTTGAATCGGGCGTCGGTGCCCTTTCGCAGGTCGCGGAGGATCGCGGCGTAGAGTGTTGCGTCGGGCGTCTTGCCGCCCAGGGAAGTCCAAAGCTCTTGTTTCGCCATCGCTTCGACCATCTCTTTGCAAGACATGGGTTTGCGGGCCTTCTTCAAAACCGCCAAGGCCGCGTCGATCTGCGACATCTTTTTGTCGGTCGTTTTGGTGGCGGCCGGTTTCTTCGCCGTGGTCGCCTTGGCGGTCTTGGTCGCGGGCTGCTTCTTGGTGGCCGGTTTCTTTGCCGAAGCGTTCTTGGCGGGGGCGGTGGCGGTCTTGGTCGCGGTGGTGGTCTTCTTCGTAGCCATGTTTGTGTTCCCGTTGTTGGGCGTTTCGAGGTTCCGCGTTGGCCACCGTGGCCAACGGGACCACACAGTTACCTCTGTCTCGAAAACACATCCAGCGCTGTCTGGCCACAATTCCAGAAACTTTTTCGCGTTCAAAAACACGGCGAAAAACGCTAGGCAACCGTTGAAAGAGAAGGACGCGCAACGGCCGCACTTCGGCGACGTCGCGGGCGTGTTGGCTGGTTGGGCAGATTGATGGTAATGCTACCGAGTCACGATGGACCGGCTTTGTACGACGCAAGTGTCGCAGCATTTTCTATTTGCGTCTTAAATAGGCGGAGCAACGATATTACATCATCAACCAATTGACGACATGGTTCGGCTTCCAAATCAAGATGCTCTCCGTGTGCAATCTTGTTTCGACGGTCAAGCAATTCGCTATCAATTTGATTGAATCTGGCTGCGAAATGTGACGGATCAAACCCAATGCTGACCAATATGTTTTCGAATACTCTGAAGTGGACCCCAATATTTGGACCACGAGTTAAGGTAGAAAAATCGCGTTTTGATCGGTAAAACCAGAGTCAACCGAAGATTTCATTTACCGAGGAAAATCATGGCACGGAAACGCCGCTCATTCTCTCCCTCTTTCAAGGCCAAAGTAGCCTTAGAGGCGATCAAGGGAGTCAAGACGATTGCTGAAATGGCCCAGAAGCACAAGCTGCACGCGACTCAAATCAATCTTTGGAAGAAGCAGCTTCTCGAGGGTGCCGAAGATGTTTTTCTCGACGGCAAGATCAAGCCGGATGCGAAGCACTCCGACGAGCCCGAGTCGGCCGAACTCTATGAGCAGATCGGTCGGCTTAAGGTACAGTTGGAGTGGCTTAAAAAAAAAGTGGCCCAAGACGGTGACTGAGGCACGTTCATGGATCGACTTTGAGAACGGAGATCTGAGCGTCCGTGAGCAGTGCCGACTCCTTGGAATTCGAAGAAGCAGCATCTACTACGAGCCCCAGTCGGAGACGGAGGAGAATCTTCAGTTCATGCGACTGATGGATGAAGAACACCTCAAGCATCCGGCACGCGGCTCGAGGCAGATGGTCGACTTCTTGGAGGATCAGGGATTTGTTGTCAATCGCAAGCGTGTGCAGCGTTTAATGCGGAAAATGGGGATCGAAGGCATGTCGCCTGGTCGCCGGACGACGCTGCGAAATGCGGGGCATCGGGTGTATCCCTACCTGCTGCGCGGACTTTCAATCGAGCGTCCTAACCAAGTGTGGTGCAGTGACATCACCTACATCCCGATGCGTCATGGATTCATGTACTTGGTCGCCGTGCTGGACTGGTATAGCCGGCACGTTTTGAGCTGGCGTTTGTCCAACAGCATGGACGCCGATTTCTGCGTCGAGGCTCTCGAAGAGGCGCTGCAAATCGCGACACCGGAGAT
>SLFV01000184.1 GCA_007124075.1 Roseimaritima sp. | reverse complement strand
CTGAATGTGAGAAGATGCAGTCCGAAGCCAACGCGGTTGGTTTGGTATCTTTGAACAAGAAATGGTACGAGACCGACAGTTACAAGGACGTCCATGAAATCGACGTCTTGGAAGATCAACGTGGTGAAGATCCCACCATTCGTATACAGAAAAATGACTTGATGCGTTTGGTTACCAAGGGCCTGAACCGAAATGAACGTTTGATCATCATCCTGTATTACTACGAGGAGTTGACGATGAAAGAAATCGGAGCAACGCTGGACTTGTCCGAATCGCGTGTCAGTCAAATGCACAGCTCGATTGTCAGTCGTCTGCAAAGTCAACTTGGACAGCGACGACTGGAGTTCGGGGCTTAGTTTCCGTTGCCAAGGCGACAATTCCTGATACAGTCAGGTACCGCCGGAGTCGATCCGGACGCGGGACTGAACCGGTTCAGCGGAACGCAGCGTCCGAGATCTTCTGACTTCTTTCTTCGGAGAAAAATACTGTCCATGGGTGCTGAGGAAAAACTGCGTGCTTTAGGTCTGGAATTGCCGCCTGCCCCCAAACCCGTGGGGGTTTACAAGCCGATTGTCATCGTCGATCAACTTGCCTATCTCTCGGGGCACGGGCCCTTGCAGTCGGACAAGACCTTGATCACGGGGCGTCTGGGAGACGACATGGACGTTCAACAAGGTTACGACGCCGCCCGGCAAACAGGTCTGGGGCTCCTGGCAACATTACGGAGTCACTTGGGCAGCCTTGATCGCGTCGTCCGTTTGGTCAAATTGCTTGGGTTAGTTCGCTGCACAGACGAATTTGAACAGCAACCCGCAGTGATTAACGGTTGTAGTGAGTTGTTACGCGATGTCTTTGGGGAAGACAACGGCGTGGCGGCACGCAGCGCGCTGGGCACCAATGCCCTGCCCGGGAAGATCGCGGTTGAAATCGAAGCCATCTTTGAAATTCGCTGACCTGATAGATCCTGCGGTCGGTTGTCCTAACACGTTTGACCGTCAAACACCTCAGCGAGGCAAGTTCTGCGCCAAGGATTTACGATGAAGCGCTTGGTTTTTCAGCTTTCCATACTACTGCCGCAGCTTTTGTGTTTTTTCTGTGGGCAAGTGCTTGGCCAGGAGCCACCGGTCAAATTATGGCCAACCAATCCACCTGCCGAAACGCTGCAACTGGGGTCGGAGCGAACCTTGCCCGCGAGGGACAAGCAGGGTGCGTCGATCGAACGTCTGACCGATGTCTCGGAACCAACCTTGACGTTGTACCGTCCTGAAAATCCTGATCCTCATAACACCGCAGTGATTGTCGCACCCGGTGGAGGGTACAACCTACTGGCGTACAGTCACGAGGGAACTGAGATCTGTCAATGGCTCAATTCGTTGGGTGTTACCGCCGTGCTGCTGAAGTATCGTGTGCCTCGGCGGCATGGAAACCAGGTCGTTCAGGAAGTTCCCCTGTTGGATGCAAGCCGCGCCGTTCGGATGGTTCGCACGAAAGCGGAACAGTGGGGGATTGAGCCTACGCGGATCGGTATGTTGGGCTTTTCCGCCGGTGGGCATCTCGCGGTGATGACTGCTTCGCGTGGCGATCGGGCGGTGGCAGATCCCATCGATGCGATTGATCAAGTCAGTTCCGCGTTAGATTTTGTCATTCCCATCTATCCTGCATATTTGTTGAATCCCGAAACCGGGCAACTGCACGAGAGTATTGAAGTTAGCGAGGATTTTCCCCCAGCGTTTATTGCGATTACCTACGACGACGCGGAGCGCGCGGTCGGGGCGGCGATGTTATTGGCCGCAATGAAACGTGTCAGTGTTCCTTGCGAATTGCACGTCTACCGGAGCGGCGGTCATGGTTACGGAATGCGTGCGACCGGGTTTCCAGTGGCGAACTGGCCTCATTTGTGTCGTGACTGGCTGGTTGCCTCCGGTCTGCTAAGCCAAGGTGAATAGCCAGCACAGATCACGACCAAGCCTGCTGTGCAAGGCGAGACGTTTTCGGTTCGCATCTGCGGCTTGATTGCGGAAGAGAACGGAATGTTCATGCGATCAACGATTAGCGTCTAAGATTTGCTGAATCGCCTCGACCAACGCCTCGGGACGCGCGGCGGTATAGGCAACCGTCTGGCTGGTTTTGTTCGCTAAGTCCTTAACCTGGCATTGCTGCTGCTGAAACTCATCGGCACCGGAAATACAAGCCACTTGGAAGCCGCGACTGTCGGCATATTTTAGCTGTTGTCCCAGTTTTTTAGGTTCAGGATACAGTTCCACGCCAATGCCCGCCGAACGGAGGTTACTGGCCAGCATCAAATAATCGTGCAGATGGTGGGGGTCAAAAAACGGCAGAAAAACCGGAGCCGCGGTCCGAACCGAAGGCAGGCTGCCAAGTGATTCCAAGGCGGCCAGTAGTCGGTCCAAACCCAACGAGGCACCCACACCCGATAACGCTTGCTTGCTGTACGTGCCGACCAAATTGTCGTAACGGCCTCCACTGCAAACGCTGCCGATGTGCGGTGCCTCATCTAGAAACGTTTCAAAAATCGCACCCGTGTAATAGTCCAGGCCACGCGCAATGGACGCATCCAGACGCAGTCGATTCGCAGGCACACCCGCCGCAGCTAGGCCGTCGAAAATCTGACGCAAACGCTCCGTCCCGCTTACAGCAGAGGGGTTGTCACCGACCACTTCGGGGAGCCTTCGTAAGATTTCCGCGGTCGTTCCACGACAACCGGCCAGTGCTAAAATTTGTCGGGCTTGGGCGTCGGTAACACCGGCCATCCTGATCATCTCGGCGGCGGTTTTGTCTGGACCAATCTTTGCAAGTTTATCCAGTGCCCGGAGCAACGGCGTCGCCTGTGAGGCCAGTCCCAGATGCTCCAACAAACCTGTCAGGATTTGGCGATTGTTAATGTGGATAGTGAATTTTCTTATACCCAGAGCCTGCAATAACTGATGGATCACCAGGACTGTTTCGATGTCCGCAACCACCGAATCGGTGCCAACGGTATCAAAGTCACACTGCAGGAATTCGCGATAGCGTCCAGCTTGCGTGTTCTCTCCACGCCAAACCGGAGCCAGGTGATAGCGTTTAAAGGGTGTCCCCAACGTATTGATGTGCTGGGCGACAAACCGGGCTAACGGAACGGTAAGGTCAAACCGCATCCCAACGGGTCGGCCCCCGTTATCGACGAAGTGATACAGTTGCCGGTCTGTTTCCTCGCTCCCTTTGCCCGTCAGGATCTCTAGATGTTCCAACGCAGGGGTGTCGATCGGGTTGAAACCAAACCGTTGAAAAACCTGTCGCGCGGTCTGCATCGCATGTTCACGCGGGATCATGACCTCTGGCAAATAGTCGCGAAACCCTTTAAGTGTCCTTGGTGTGATCATGAAGTGTCAATGCGTTTGAAGATTCGTTTCAGATGTCGTGCGTAATGATATCAGACGCCGCGTTACGAGCGACTCCCGTTCACGTGAACAAGGAAATTTGTCAGAACCTTGGAAACGCGTCAGGAATACATATCGGTCTTAACGTCATCACTCTTCGGGTTCTGTTCGTGTCGCAATCACCGCACCATGTTACATACGGCGACGCCCCTTCGGGGGGGCGTCGTCCTGACTGTGTCTCTCTGCAGACTTCTTGACGGAGTGGAGGCCTCGATGGCGAACAATTTTTCCACGGTTTCTTAAATATTAAGAGAACTACATTTTGGGTTTTTTCGTACTAGTCGCAGCGAGTTGCGCCGAAAGCCTGACTTGTCTTGGAAACCCGATCCCCCTTGGTGCCTGAAATTTGTGAAAGTCAAGCGATGAATTTATTGCGATGTCTATTGATTGTGTTGTTCGCGGCAGGTCTGACCGGCTGCCAACCGGGTGCGACGGATGGTGCTCGCGGAGGAGACTCAGCGGACCATGACCATGACCATGACCATGACCATGACCATGACCATGACCACAGTGCCAGCACGTACACCGAAGCCGTGTCGCAATTGGAGGTTTTTGCCTCGAAAATTGGTTCTGCCTTCGCGGCCAACGACCCCGAGTCCGCACATGATGAGCTGCATGAAATCGGGCATTTGCTTTCAGACCTACCCGCCCTTGCCAGCAAAGCCGATTTGTCTGCGGAGCAGCAGCAAGCAGTAGCTGCCGCCTGCGAAGAGCTTCTGGACGCTTTTGGCGAGTTGGACAAAACGCTGCATGGCGGTGAAGGTAAAGATTATGATGAAGTGAAGTCGACGATAGATTCTGCAATGGGCAGTTTGAAAACGTTTGTCTCAGTTAGTGAATGAGGTTTGAATCGATGGATCGAACGACTGGAACAACCCTTTTTGCGTTCGCAGCCAGCTTTCTGTTCGTAGGCTGCCCCAGTCCTTCGGCACCGTGGGCTGCGGCTCGCCTGGAACTGTCTTTAAGAGAAAAGCCACAGGATCCGTGGTTGATCGGAGAGGCGGAGCACTCCTTGCAGGAAGATGCTGGAAGTCAGGTGATCGCAGTAATTGGGCGGATCGAGGCGGGGGACGCGGACCCATTTGAGAAAAACCGATCCGCGTTTCTATTAACGGATGTATTCGAAGACACGCATGGTGCAGACAGCAATCATGATCCTAGCACCTGCCCCTTCTGCAAGCGTCGTGCGGAAAATGCCGCCAAAGCCTACGTCACGATGGTCGACTCGCAGCAACAACCATATCCCGTCAGCGCGGCGGATTTGTTGGCTTTGCGCAAAGGGGATCGTGTCGTTGTTGAGGGGCAAGCGACTTGGGACGAGGAGTTGGAGATGATTCGCATCAACGGTTCCAAGATTTTTATCGAGAGGTAGTTGTTCTTCCAGATCATCCCCCTTCCAGTGACTACACGGCAATTGCAATCGGGGCTGTCTGATAGGCGCGGTTGCGAAACAAGAACTCAATGATGTTCCCTTCGTGCGGTTGCAACCAATTGAGTCGATTCGTCGCAATCGGCCCGATATTCAATCGGTCAATGTCCACGCAACCACTGGCGGCTTGAACCAGCTTTTCGTCCTGTGTCAAAACCGTTCCGACCAACGTCGGTCCGATTCGCTTCAGCATTTCCGCCTGCGGACATTCCACGACACTGACAAACGGAAACATATATTCCTTTGCTGCGACCGCGCGATCGGGTGAATCGGCGTGGACCACCATCGGGCGCAAATATGCACATCGATCCTTTTCAATCAGCTTCTCGCCATACTGCTGCGTATAATCGGTCACGCCTGTCTCGGAAAGATCCTGCTGAACCATCGCGTACGTCCCAGTCGCCATCGCAGGAACCGTGAATGCCGCAAGCTTTGCCTCGGGATCCGTAGGCGAGGTGACATCCACCGGGCCGATCTGCTCCGCCAGCGCTGCCGCGATTTCTCGTGTATGACGGCTAGCCCAGATCCCCGAACAGTTGATACAGCTCCGACCCGAGTTGCTTAGCACACTTTCCACCATGATATCCAGGAACTGTGGCCATTGGTCAACAACATCATCACCGATCAGGATCTTCGAAAATCCGGGCCCGTGCGCCTGAACCCGTGGATTACCAGCGTGTTGCTGCACGGTTTGCGCGCTACCAAAAATCATGCTTCGTGGGCTTGCCGACATGATTGCCCCGCCCGCATCATGACCACCGGGGTAGAGTCCGAACGCTTGCGCCGGTACCCCCGCTTCGATGAAAGCAGAAACCATGCGGTACGGGGTCCAAGGTTCCTGCGATCCTGGTTTCAAAGCAAGACCGACCTGCAGTGGAATCGCGGGAAGCCAAAGCGTATGAACTCCGGGGGAATTGTTGGGCAGCACCGCTCCCAAAATAGGTGTTTGGGATTGAAAGCTGACGGTCACCCCGCGCCCCTCTTCTCCGAAACCCCTGGACAAAATGGCTAAATCCAAACCCCGGGTCAAGCAGTCCAAGATCTGCGGCATGTTGCTCAACACAAATGCATTCTTCGCCATATTTGATCGGCACATATGCTCGGGAAGCCCCGTGCTGGCCGATTGTTGATGGATAAACTCATCGACCGACTGCGTCCCGTTGCCCATCGGAATCGTTTCCGATTCAAACAATCTGGCAGCTTTCCCACACATTTCCAGCAAGTCATCGGTTGAAAAATCCAGCAACGCATCCCGCGCCTTTCCCGCACTGCGCATGTCACGCTGGACAATCCCTCCTCCAATCTGGCTGACCTCCGCAATTGGTTCCCCCGTATCAAAGTGAACGACGTGTTGCTTTTCCAACGATTCGTAGGGTTTTCCCCAGCGTAAGGCAGGTAGATGAAGCATGGTATCGGCAGGTCTTTCAAGGGTTGAAGAAGGCAAAAATACATAAAAGATCGAAAACGCGCGATCCAAAACCAGTTGCGAGTCCACTTGCGAGCCAGAATGCTCGCAGTTGACACTCGTCTAATAAACGCCGACCGTCGTTGCCGAAGCCAACTTATGATACGGACGCACTCCGCTGACCCCATCCCAGGGATACAGATCAAACGGTTCCTCGCGTTCACCCTCGTCGCGTTCCAGAAAGCCCGGCACGAAAAATTCGTCGGTCAAAGTATACAGCTTCACTCGCCCTGTTTGGCCAAAGTCAACTAATCGAGTATGGTCATCCATGTCGACCACTTCGGTCACTGCACGAGGTTGCGGAGCATAGTAACTAATCTTGTATCCATCGGAAGCAGTGATCGGTTTACTGCAGGCCAGTCCCATGAGCGTATTGCCATAGGTCGGAGTCATGTAGACGCCACCTTCATCAGGGCTTCCCCCAAGCAATTCCTCAACCGCATAGCGAGTCCACTGAGGCGTAAATTCGGTACCACCTGAGAAGATCCCCGTAATGCCCACCTCGGGGATGCTAGTGCCTTTTTCCTCAAGCGCTTCGCCCAAGCTTTCCAGCAACTTGGGTGTCGCAAACATGCACTTGACGTCATGATTGGCGGTCAGAATTGTAACGGCTTGATCGATACAATGCTTTTTGTACTCCTCCAAGTGCTCCAT
>SLFV01000406.1 GCA_007124075.1 Roseimaritima sp. | reverse complement strand
TCTTGCTCCGCAAATTTCTTTATCCAATTCTGTTTTGCCTGCTCCAACGCCCGCGCCCGGAGCGTTTCCGGCGCGGTTGACCGAATATCGGTTTGCAAGTCTTCAAGTTCCGAATTTAATGCTTCAATTTCGTCCTCAAGCTGTTGATAGTAATCCTTTCGGATGCCAGCCAACCCCCGGTCTTCCAAGGATTTAACCATCCCTTTTCGTTTAGCGACCTCCTGTTTCTTGGCCTTGACGTCGGCATGGTTGGCGACAAATTGCTCGACCTCCGAAGCGCTCGGATCGACGATCCTAAATTTTGGCATTGAGGCCAACAGCGCCGCCTCGAAATCCTCGTCGTCACCGATTTCGCGTTCCGACAGTTGTTGCTCCGCAGAGGCAAGACGCGCCTGCAGCAGCGATTCCTCGACCACCAAGTTCGACAAATCGCGGCGAATCGAAGCCAGAACAGTCAAGTCATTCTCAAGTCTTTCGATCTGTTGGGATGAATCGAAGCCCAAGACCGCTTTGCTAAGTTCACGCACTCGAGCCTCGTGATTGGCCACCTCCGCTTTCCAAAACTGCATCGATGGTGCTAGCCACGCTTCCAAATTCGCTGCCCGTTCCGCCTCTACGGTTTCTCGTTTTGCCAGGTAGGCCTTTGTAACCGAATTCGCGATCTCCGCAGACAGGGCTCGTTCTGGGTGTTCGCATGTGATTTGAAACAAACTACTCGAGGTGGCTCGGCCGAAAGACAAAGATTTGCGGATCTGGTTGCGAATCCCGTCGATGTCCATGTCGGGATAAGCTGCCCGAATGCGGTCGTTGGTCGCGGCTTGGTCAAGCACCTCGTTGGACAACACCAGATGCTGCTCGGTTGCCGCAAGATTTCGGCTTTCATTAAGGACGCCCTTGAAGACAATGTAATCCTGATTCTTCTCAAGAACATGCGTCGCGCGATACATCGGCACGAATTGCGAGTTCACCACGTAAGCTGCGACTGCCGCAAGGGCTAGGCCGATCGGAGTTGCCCACATCCAACAACGGCGAAACGTCACCAGCAGCAAGCCGACGTCAAACTCGGTCGACGACCCCGCATCTGGCCGTTGACGCGGGGTGTGCCCGTCGAACTCTGGCCGCCTGCCGCGCTGGCTTTTAGACTCCTCGGTAAAGGTTGATATTGACTGAGTCACCGAATAGGTTCCTAAAGAGTCAGAAAAATAGTGAAACTTGAAGATTCATCACGATGGTGTGCGAAGGCGGTACAGCTAACTTGTGTACCATCATTTTTGTTCAGTCATGCTGAAAAGGCAACGTTTTTGTCATGTCAGGGTGTTGTCCCATCAGGATTCAATCAACGCCTAGGCTGATTTGGGGCGCAAGCGTTCCCCCGGGACGAAAACTTGCACCGGGCGATACAGGGATTCCCAGTAATTCTTTACTAACCACAAAAGCCCCGCCGCGACCGGGATCATCAGATACCCACTCCAGTCGTGAATGATCGATCGCGATTGAGCAGTCGAGAACCATTGATACAAAATTCCGGTCACGGTAATTCTGGTGGCATTAACCAGCAGCGCCAGGGGAATGGCCATCGCAATGATCACAAAACGATCCAGCCAGCCACGTCTTACCGTCGCTGCCCAGAAAAACGCCAAAGTGATCATGCCCACGAAAATTCGCAGCCCAGAACAAGCTTGCTCAATCATGAGCTGATTGTCACCCACCCAAATGGTATGTCCTTCGGGAATTGCGGGTAATCCTACGAGTCTTAGCATGGCTGTACTGATTGTGGTGGCGATCCCCTGTAGATTCCAACTCAGGACGCTTTCCGCTCGATACGGCAAAGGCACCAACATGATCAGAAACAAGATAGCGGGCATCGCCCAGCGCGTCGCAGGCCAACCACACATTAACCACGTGGCTCCCGCAACAAGCGGCAGAATTGCCCATCCGTCCATGAAATCCATGTATCCGATTCTGCCGACAATCCGCATCCCCACCCCCACCAGCAGCAGCCAGATTCCAGCGTAACTAAGCCGATTCCGAAAACCGGGAAAGGTGTCGGCACGCATCCACAGCAGTGCCACGGCCAACGGCATGACCAAATATCCGTGCGAATAATCGGGCTCATTCCGCCACTGCGACTCCAACCACTGAAACGTTGGCCAGAACGCGTACAGGATGACTGCGGCCAACAGGGCAACCGCAAACGCCAGCGACGGCAAAGACACCGCCTCGTGCCAGGGCACCAAGCGTTCCGGAGTTTTGTTTTTCTTACTGCGTCCGAATTTCCTCCCGGTGACAGCGCGAGACGTCTGACGCTTTGAACCGCCTGACGCATCCGATGCTTTCGCCAGCCGTGCCTGGCGAGACGCAACGCTTTCTACTGCGGCCCGACCCTGTCCGATTGGTTTTCGTTTTCGTTTGGACACTTGTTTCGCCTGCGAGCAATCTGCCCAAGGTACGGGATTGAAAGTTGGAATTCAAAGTGTGGATCGGTAAACGCATTCCTTGATCGAACATTATCGCGGTCCCTCCTCCGAAGGGAGGCTAGTCTCCTCCCCGTAGAGCCATGCAAATTGTAGTCATGACCGCCTTAGCTGCCAATAAGTTTCTTCTTCCCTTTCCCTCAGGGGCAAGTTTCGGGGCACGCGTTTTGATTTTTCTTGCGGTTTGCGGTGCGTCGTGTCGCGATCGTTTAGCACGGGAATCACCCAAAGCCTGTTGATTCACCGGGGGCCGATCACTAGATTGCAACGTTACGCCAGCCAGGGAAAATCGTCAACAAATTTGCTAGTTTTTTGATTCGCTGCCGTGTCACGGAGAACACCAATGTCGGTTGTATCGATTGCCAGTTCTCCCGGGCGTCTAACAACGTGCAACCCGGACAGTGATTACCCCGCGCGTTGTCGGGGGAACATTCTCGAAATTACTTCGGCCTTGATGTCTCTTTCCCGCTATTCGCGTTGCATCGAATAGGGAATGGAATGCGCTAATTTCTCTCCGAATCGTCCTTCGCTGTCTGCCGAAAAAGGGAGGCCGCCCGCTTTTTCCAGCGGCCGTTAGTTGCGTTCAGAGAGTGGGGCAGCCTACGATTGATAATAGCCGATCACGTACTGCCTGCGACGCCAGGTGTTCACATCCGCTTTGAACGAAATACCATGGTCTCGATTCCCCAGCCTCAGGTCTTGGCGGTTGAACTAGAAAGCGTACTGGTGCCTAGTTTTTGGACGCCGGGGCACCAAGAATCCTTGCAGGAACTGGTCTCCGCAAAATTCAGTGCCAACTGGTCATTGATTTATTTGACCAAGCTTTCGCGTGTGGCGGTTTGTGCGTCGATCATCCGACATCGCTTGCCGCTACCCGATGTCGTTGTTTCCGAGGGAGGAGCGATGCTGTACGGAGCAAGTGACCCGTTCATGCTAACGCCGCTGGAACGCTTTCAACGGGAAATGACCGCAGCGCTTGGTTTTCCCGACCACCGCCGGATTGATGAAATCATGCTGGCTCACGCGGGTGTGGAAACCCAGGATCCCGAGTATCAAGGTGTGCGAAAACGTTGCTATCGGATTGATCGGTCGATTGCAGATGCCACCGTCAACACGATTAAAAAGCAGATAAGCGAGAAGCAACTTCGGGTCCGAATCGAAACGTCGGTTACGGATCAAGACGACTTTGTCGTCTGCGACGTGCTGGCAGAAAAAGCAAGCTATTGGCCGAGCCTTCAGTGGTGGCATCACCACCAAGGACGTTCGCCTCAGGCAACCGTCTGCGTGCTATCCTCTGCCCGCCAAGGCGAAGTTCCCGCGGAGGCTTACCGGCTGGCGATCGCCACCTCCCAGTTTCAGGCTTCGGCGACAACCGTGTCCGGAATCTACCACACCTCGCGACCTCACGCGTGCGGTGTCCTGGAAAGCTGCCAGCACTATCAGGTCATGAGGTAACCTGGTGGTTTTTGAAAAAAGAGGACAGGACCCTCTCCCGCCTCGCGAATGGACGACATGCATACGCTACATTGCACCAGCCGTCGTCCCTGCACTGACGGCACTGCGGACGATCTCCACGATTGACGGTTGGGCGAACATCCGGTCTTCGATTTTGCAGCGGTCGGCAATCAATTGAGCGCGCAAGACAACCTCCGCCAAGAGCTCCTTGCTAATGTTGCTCCGCAGTCGCTGCCCACGCAGCGACTGGTCTTCCACCAGCACCGGTGCCAAGACACTGTCGACGTCGAAAATGGATGCCAGGTCCTTCTGGATTGCCTGTCGTAACCGTGAAAGCTGCTGCTTCGCATCCGCCTGTTGCTGCGGGTCGAATCCGTCGTGACTGGCAATCAATTCTTCCACCGCGGCCAAATCGCCCCACTCCAGCAGTGGAATACGAGTCAATCGGTTCATGACTCCACTGGCCTGCCAGTTCTCCAAGCGTCCTGATTCCGCATCGGCGACAACCTGGGACAAAATCTGGTTGATCTGTCGTTTTTCTTCGGGGGGCAACTGACTTTGTTCGACCGTGGGTATCGTATGCCCCTGCAACGTGCGAGCCGCTAATTCAGTCCGTTTTTGGAACAAGACGTAGGTACTAACCCCGCAGCAAACAAACCCGAAGGCGGCCAGTAACAACGAGCCTGCGATGATAGCTGGCCACCAACCCACACCGTCATCCTGGCTGCGATCCGTTGCGGGTGATTCGGTCATTTCTGATCCAGGAATTCAATCTTCAAAATCTTCATCCGCTGGGGACCTGCCGGCACGTCAAATTCGGCGATCTCGCCCACCTTTTTGCCTATCAGGCCTTGTCCCAGTGGGCTGGTCGCCAGGATCTTTCCGCTGTCGTAATCTTCATCCCCGGCACCAACGAAGGTAAACTGTTCTTCGTCACCGTAATTCAGATCTTCCACCGTTACGGTACAACCAAAGACAACCACGTCTTTGGGCAAGGTCGCGGGGTCAATGATTGTCGCTCGCGACAGCTTCATCCGCAATTCATCAATCTTTCGCTGCAGCATGCCCTGATTCTCACGCTGTGCGTGATATTCCGCATTCTCCTTCAAATCGCCCTCGGCACGCGCGGCAGCGATTTTTTCGGCGACTTTAGGCATTTCTTCGCTGTTCAGGCGCTCCAGTTCCGCCTTCAATCGGTTGTATCCATCGCGAGTCATCGGTACCGATTCTTGCATGCCAATATCCTTTGTCGATGAAGTAACGTGTTTGATGGACCAAACAAACAAAGACCTCCCGTCGCGGTCGGCGGGAGGTCGTCGAGATAGGTTCCAGAGAATGACGTAGTGTGGCTTGTGAACTGAAGGGTGTAAACGGCCAGTCAAATAATCATGCAGGCGCTGGTTGCCGACACAAGAATTGATCAACCTCGTTGCTGACAATCACCCCGTAGTTCATCGCCCCCAGCCAACCGCTCATGATAATTCCCACGCTTCCCGCATGGTACATGCCCGCAATTTGTTGTGGTAACGCCCGACTGACCGCCAATCCTTCGAATTTGGTGCCAAAACTTGCGCCCAACTGATGCTGGGTGTAATGGTTAAAGGTTCGCGGTGTAGCTGCTTCGACCCAATCAACCATTTCGTGGATATTGGGAACATATTGGTCCAGGGCGTCCAAGGTGGTTTCGATCAGGTCCTGTTTGCTAGCCTCGTAGTCCGCCTTATTCAGTTCCGCCCAATCAGTCCAGTTTGCATTGGTGCTGCTGACGATTGCGTATCGCTGCTTTTTGTCAGGCCTCGTTCGCGGGTAGTAAAAACTGAAGGTGCGACTGGTGATCTGGCGGCTCAATAACGCTTCGGTGCGGAACAGGGGCGCCGTGCTGGTGAACAACAAATCGCCACTATCCTCGTCAATACTCGCATCAGGTTTCAAGGCCATGTAGACCTGCGTACTGCTGTTGTTCAGCCGTACCGCTTCGGCTTCCTCTCGATAATCTTGCGGCAAGTGTTGCGGTTCCAACATGTGCAGGACGGTCGATTTAAGATTCGCGTTACTGACAACTGCGCGCGTTGCAATCCTCCGTCCGCCAACATGCACGGCTTGGACCCTGCTCCCGCCAACCTCAATTTTTTCGACGGGGCTGCGAATCGCGATATCGACGTTGTTTTCGCGAAGTTGACGCTGCATTCTCGCAACCAAATCATCGGTCCCGCCCTCGTAAATAAACACTCCCTTGCTCATAAAGTTACTAAAGACAATGCCGTAGGTAATCGCAGGGTCTTCCAACGTCGAACCGTTGGCATAGGTAATTGGTTCCATCAGTAAACGGACGACGTCTTCACGCCCCGGAAAGAACTGCTGAAACAGTTCCCCTGTCGAGGTGGTTTGGTCGTCGTAAAAGTTCATCCCGCGCGCGGTGTCAAAGAATGCGGACACGGTTTCCGGGGCTAACCCGAAGCGGGTGGTCAGCAACCGCGTGAAGTCCTCGCGATTGAAAGTCGTCCGCAAAGAAAACATCGGGTTTTCAAAACGGATGTTTTTCAGTTGCACGATGCGATCGGCAATGTCACTGTTCCAATACCGACGACAGCTTTTGATCATCCCGTGCGGAAAGCCATGTAGCGAAATATCAAAAATATGCCCCCCGGGTCGACGAAACCAGGTTGCCAGCCCACCCAATTTGTAATGCTGTTCCAGCAGCAAAACGCGATGCCCGGCGCGGCCAAGGATGTTGGCTGCAGTCATGCCCCCCAACCCGCTGCCGATCACAACAGCGTCGTATTCAGGTGCAATTCCTTGAAGAAAATCTTTGGGCATGGGGCGGCCAAGGAAGCGGGGAACATAACGGTCTAGTATTCAAATGACATAGGCTGCCAACAAGGAACCAAACGCCTTCAGCCGTGTGCGGTACCAGTCTAACCGGCCGAGCCCAACAGCGGCAACCGATGGTGATGTTGCGACGTAATGCCGCTTCGTTGGAGAGAACTTCAGCGTCAGGCGTCTAACGTCCAAGCAGCCCGTCAGCGAACGCATCTGAATCAAAGCGAGCCAAGTCGCCCAGGCCCTCGCCCAGGCCAATGAATTT
>SLFV01000467.1 GCA_007124075.1 Roseimaritima sp. | reverse complement strand
GCAAAGCCGCTGACCTGTGCCAAAACAAACAACGACAGCGATAAGCCAGCGGCGATGATTGAAAATTCAAACATGAATCAGCAGTGTAAGAAGACAGGTCACCGACAAGACCGCAAGCTTGACGGCGATGATGCATTACTGAAAACCCGGTCCGTTGCTCCCCTTCAGGCATCTGCTCACGGCTGTGATTTGACCAAAGTTCCTTCACGAGGTTAGCTCACCGGAAGCCCGATGCAAATCAAACTTAGACTTGGCGCAAGCGGCCAACGGCTTAGAATGACGGAATGAAGGCCGACATGCGTTGGACGGCTATTTATCCGGCACAATTGCGACAAACGCACCTGGTGTCGGGGGCGAGTTGGATTGGCTTCAGTTTAGGAGAATGAGTTGCTTACTGAATCACAGGTTGAACGTAGTTTTCGCGCGATTTTGAAGCAGGCGGATGGTTCGGAGGAAGTTTTCGAAAAGGCGGAAGAGGTCCTGGAAGATCTACGATGGGAAAGCCCATTGCGGCACCGTCTGATGACAGAACTGGACGAACTGCGTGCAGCGGCTGCCAACGGCAAGTAACTCGGCTGCGGGCATGTCGGGCCCGGTGGTCCTGGTCGATGCGGATGGTCGCTACCGGTCGTCGTCCATGCGCCGGTCGCATCTGCTTGTCTGCAAATGTTTCCCTCGCAGCATGATAGGTCGGCGGTGGAGACCATTATTTTGTGTCGGAACAGTTATCGTCTTTACAGAATTGGCGGGTGGCACGATGGCCGTGCAAATGCAGTTGGCGCGGATCATTATTAGCGAAATCAGTGATAACCAGGTGATTTACCTGCGGGAGGTTGACGGAGAACGGCAATTTCCGATCCTGATCGGGATCTTCGAGGCCACGAATATCGATCGGCGTGTGAAGGAGGGCTACGAACCGCCGCGACCGCTGACGCATGACTTGATCGTTCAAGTCGCGGAGGAATTGGGGGCGGATTTCGAATCTGTCGTGATCAGCGACCTGCAGGAGCACACGTTTTTCGCCCAACTGCGACTGCGAAAAGACGGCAACTT
Organism: Roseimaritima sp.; assembly: GCA_007124075.1. Classification (GTDB taxonomy): domain Bacteria; phylum Planctomycetota; class Planctomycetia; order Pirellulales; family Pirellulaceae; genus Roseimaritima. The sequence continues at coordinate 5,973 of SLFV01000467.1, read as the reverse complement.
GATTGAAATTGACGCTCGCCCCAGCGATGCAATTGCGGTGGCGGTAACGTTTGATCCGCCGTTACCGATTTTCGTGGATGAACACGTTTTGGAACAAGCGATATCGGAAGCGTGAAACCTGGCCTTTCGTGGCTGTGAGGTGTATCCTTTATTGTGGTAGCGCGATGCGCCCGGTCTGTTTTGTGGCTGCCACGAGACATTATGACCGTCCCAGGCAGCATGCAAGGAATCCATGTCCAGCGATGTCCGTAATCTTGACGCACTTCGGAACCTCCGCGTTGCGACGCTGCAATTGTCGGACGATTTTCGTGATGCCAGCATGGGGTTTCGCGCCGCGGTTTTAAGGACCGAACAATGGATCCAGGACCAGCAACCGGGGTATTGGAAGCGTCAATTGCAGCAGGCAGAAAGAGAGTTGCGGTCTGCTGAAACAGCTTTGCACCAATTGGAAAGCCAGGTCGGAAGTGCAACGCGGGTTTCCGCCACCGAAGCCAAGCAACGTGTCGTAAGGTCCCGACGGCGACTGGAGTTTTGTCGTTCACGTTTGGACTTATGTCGCAAACATTCACTCCGATTATCGCGATTGATCGATGCGTTGGCAGGGCCAGTCGCGGAATTACAAGGGAGTAGTGACAGCCAATTGCCTCGTGCGGCGGCCGACTTGCAAAAGTGGATCGACGCCTTGGAAAGCTATCGCGGTACCTCGGACAGCCCATGACCGCCTGCTAGGATAAAGCACGGTGGATTTTCTTTTTGGATGGGTCGAAGACAATTTCGCTGCGGACCTTTCTGCCTCGCCGCTCCCCCGAAAGTTCCAGTTTAAAACGTGTCCTTAACAAAATCGCTTACGCGATAGCTAAGATGGAATAGACGACCCGACGCCATTCCTGTTTGACGAACGAGCGAATCGTGATGCATTCCTCTCAAAACGGCCTGCTGCAAATTACGGATGGCCAGCAACGATTGAAAAACGACTGGACGAAATTCACGCGAAGCTGGCAAGCAGCGAAGCAGCAATGGCATGATCGACGATGCCAGCAGTTCGAACGGGAATACCTGGCTGCCTTGCCACCTACGCTAGGGCGGTTGACGGTTGCACTTCAGGAACTGCAATCCGCGCTTCGCGAGGCCGAGAACGAATTGCGTGATCAACAACAGGCAAGGTAACTCGCATGACGAAACCTGTCACACGAACGATCGGATTGTTGTCGTCCAACCGTCAAATTGCGTTGTTGAATGGCTTGGAGAAGCGGCTGCACGACCTGCAGGATCGGCGGCAGGAATTGGTTGACCAGAATCAGCGAACAAACACTTCCTTACAGCAGCGGTTGCAGCATGACCGCGAGAACCTCCTGGCGCGATGTCGGCAACAGAGACACGAAACGCTGGCGGACTGGGATCGTGCCAGCGAAGCGATCATCTGCGATTATGAGACGCAGTCGCTGGGGTTGCGGCAAGAACTGGCGCGACTTTCGGTTCGCTTCCGCAAGGCTCGGAAGGAGGAGCATGCCACGATATTGCGAAAAGTTCAGGCACGTTGTGGCGCAGTGCAGCATCAATACGAGGCCCGAAGTCCCGAAGCCGAAAAGACACGAGCAGAGGAGTACGAACTAATCAAGCTAGCGGCGACCAAACTGGACGATGCCTTGGATTTGGTTCGCGAGGTGACCATGCGGCGGCTGAGCGGATTGCCGCACGTCGATCCGTTAGTCAAGGAAGACTGGGAGACATCTCCAGAAACGGTTCGTCGGGCGTGCGAGGCGATCGAACTGGCGGTTCGCCAAATGAAGGAAACGCTGCGCGACCTTTACGCTGGGACGCCGTCCAAACTGGTGGATACGTTTTGGATCCTGCCAACGTGCGCCGCCGGTTTCGTGCTGGTTTGGTCGATTGGATCGCTGATATTCGCCAGCGATCGATTGTTGATTGCGGTGCTGGTCGGAATTGCAGTGGCGTTTGTTTTATTTCTCAGCGTGTTGGGGATTTTGCAGATCCCGCTGCGTCGTCAAACCAGACGAATCTACCCGCGAGCTGAACACCTAGCTGCGGCAGCCCAGCGTGCCGCGCAGACAGGCCGGGCGATTGCGGACGCGAAAGCGAAAGAGTTTTCCGAGGACTTGCTGAAAACCAGAAATTTCCACCTGGAAGCGGCCGAACGCTGGAAACGAGAAAACCTCGCCGAAATCGACAAAACGATTGCTGAACAAGAACGGACCGCAAGAAAGGAATTGGAGTCGCAACTGCTTGAACTTGAGTCGCAGTTTACCAAGCAAATGCACGATCTGGATCAGCGATTCAACCGACAGGCCGAACGGGTGGCGGAGCTGATTCGCCAACGAATCAACGCCCACGAGCAGGCGGCCGCGCAACAGCAGACGGAGCACCAGCAGCAGCAGACAACAGGGCTTCAGCGTTTTGAAAGTCGCAACATTCTGGCGGTCCAGCGGGGCTGTTCTTTGATTGCCAGCACCGCCGAAAAAATCGCGCAGCAATTCCCCGACTGGAAGCATGTCTCGCTGAACGAGGATCAGCAAGTAATGGGGTTCTTGCCTGTGGGCTGCCTCCAAGTACGGCAACAAATCAATCAGGCGATCGCTGCTGCGGGGATACGCATGGATGGTTTGCCAGAGCATTTGCCGGTCGCTCTGCAGCGTAAACTGCACGCGGGATTGCTTATTGATTGCCCCGGTGATCGCATAGAACAAGCCGTAGCGGTTGTGCAGGCGGTGCTTTGGAGGGCCTTGACAACGGTGATGCCCGGACGCTGCCGCCTGACGCTGATTGACCCGGTGGGTCGCGGCCAACATTTTGGCGGTTTGATCACGCTTGCTGACCATGACCCTGACCTGATCGACCATCGCGTCTGGGCTTCGGCAACACAGATCGAGTCGCGTTTGGAACAGCGGGCCCAGCGTAACGAAGATATTTTACAAACATGCCTGCGCGACCGATTTTCGACGATCGAAGATTACAACACGGCCGCTGCCGCACTGGCAGAGCCGTATCGGTTGATTGCTATTGCAGGTGCGCCAGCCGGGATTTCGGATCAAGCTGCCTGTCACATTCGGACGCTTTTTAACAGTGCCCAGCGTTGTGGTAATTTTTTGTTTGTCATCCGTGAACCGACCACAGACTGGCTGCCCCAACTACCTGTCATCAATGACGCGCGTTGGTTGCGGTTGCAGCTTGCCGATACGGGGCATTGGAAATTGCTGTCGCCGGATTTGCAGGATTTGCCTTTCCAACCCGCCCGTGAACCCAGTGGAAGCGAGCGTCACCGACTGACCGGATTGTTGGGAAAGGCCGCCGTTGAAGCGAATCATATCGAAATTTCGCTCCGCGAAGTGTTGGCTGTTGATCAGGCCCCGCCTGACGACTCCAGCTCGGGACTGCGGATCCCAATCGGCAGCCAAGGGGCACAGCGGAACACATTCCTGGACCTCGGTGACGGCGTGAAACAACATGTTTTGATCTCCGGAAAAACAGGCTCGGGAAAAAGCACGCTGTTGCATACGATCATCACAGCCGGCGCGTTGCGATACCGCCCGGATCAGTTACATTTTTACCTCCTGGATTTCAAGAAAGGGGTTGAATTCAAACCTTACGCGGATTGTCCGCTGCCACATGCACGGGTGATCGGGATCGAAAGCGAACGCGAGTTCGGGTGCAGCGTCTTGGAGCGTCTGAATGCGGAATTGCAAACTCGAGGCGAACATTTTCGCGATGCTGGAGTACAGGAACTGGATGCGTTCCGGTCGGTTACGGGACGGTCCCTGCCAAGGATTCTGCTGGTCGTTGACGAATTCCAAGAACTGTTCACGCGCGATGATCGAATCGCCAGCCAATGTGCAACCTTTCTGGACCGATTGGTTCGCCAGGGGCGGTCTTTTGGGATTCATGTCATCCTTAGCAGCCAATCACTCGCTGGCGCATCTTCGTTGCCACGTGCAACGTTGGGACAGATGGCGGTACGGATTGCATTGCAGTCTAGTGAATCCGATGCGGCTTTGATTTTGGGGGAAGACAACACGGCGGCCAGATTGATACAGCGCCCCGGCGAGGCGATTTATAACGATGCCAGCGGATTGGTGGAGGGAAACCAGCCCTTTCAGGTTGCGTTGTTGTCGCGACCAGACCATCAGGCCTTTTTGGCCCAGTTGCGGGATCGTGACCAGCAATCCGTGCAACCCCTCGGACCGCCGCTGATTTTTGAGGGAAACCGCCCGACACGTTGGTCCGTTGCTTTGGCGGAGACCGCGATTTCCCAGCCGGCTCAACCGCCTGATACCCTGCGTGGGATGCTTGGGGAGGCAATCGAAATCGGTCCGCCGACAGCGCTTGCTCTGCGTCCTCTGACAGGACGCAATATCTTGTTGGTCGGCACCCCGGAAACAAACGTTGCTGTGTTGTGCAGCGCGATCCCCGTGATGTTTTTGGACTGGAAACGTCGTCACCATAACGAACCGGAGATCATCGTTATGGACGGTAATCGTGATGCACCGGAGATTGCTATGACCCCTAGCGAGTGGTTTCGGCAATCGCAACTCCCCTGCTCGCTGATCAAACCACGCGACGCGGAAACCGAAATGCAGCGTTTACATGCGCTGCTGAATCATCGACTGCAGGCATGTGATGGTGACCAAATCAAGACACCGATCGTGGTCGTTGTCACGCCACTGGAACGCTTTCGCGAATTTCGCCAAAGCGACTCGTTCAATTACTCATTGGACAGTGACTCGACCGTTGGCATGAACGAAGCCATGCAGGCTTTACTGCGTGATGGCCCGCAGGTTGGAATACATGTTTGGTTGTGTTGCAACGCCGCCGAAACGCTGAATCGCTGGTTGCCTCGGTCAACCCATCATGACTTGGAACTGCGGATTCTGGGGCGGATGGGTGCCAACGATTCGGCAAACCTGATTGATACCCCGGAAGCATCGCACCTGACGGTAGCAACGATGTTGCTGTATGATGATTCCGATGGACGTATTCGCAAATTCCGCATCTGTGATCCGCCATCGCCGGATAAGGTCGCGCAGTGGATGGCGGAATCGATAGGCTGCTAAAACGACTTTCCACGGCCGCCATGTTCTCCCAAAGCTACCCAGGTGGCCGCCGCGATCAAATCGGCGGTCGTCCCGGGGTTGCGTCGGTTCCCGTCAGCTCGTAACCAACAATCGAAGGTTTGCCACGCATCCGATTGATTGCGGCTTTCCAAGACGTCACGCGCTCGACGCATAACCGCCGTGGCTGTTTCAACCGAACATTTACGGGCGATCAAGCTGTCAACCGACGATGCCAGCATCGTCAACTGAAACCGTCGGATAGCGAACAACCAGTCCCCCTGGGCGCGTCGCAGTTCGCGTTGCAGTTCCTGCAGAACGGCATCCCCCAACAGGTCTTTGAATCCGGTTGCATATTGCAGCGCGATGCGATCTCGGTGTTGCGACAACCGCATCGCAGCCATCAGGTCCGATGGGGCAGGGCCCGAAACGTCCATTGCCTTGGCAGCTTGCAAGCCGCCCGGTTTCGCCAGCCTGATCGCGCGATATACCGCGTCCGCGTCCTCTCGATCCAAACCGGCCAGCACCTGAACGACCTCTTCCTGTAGGCCCGTTCTGGAGTGTTGGCGACGTGCCTCCGCAATGACCAGCGGAGCCAGCAACAGCACAATTCCCAGGTTGACATTCGATTGACACTTTTGACGAGTCGCTTCGATACAGCGTAAAGTCAGATCGCCACAGCGATCGCTCGCGTGGGCGTTTCCTAAAATCGGAGCAACCGCTTCGGCAGCGGCGACAAAATCCAGATAGTTAAGATCCGCAAACGAAGCCCCCGGATGAACATTGCCCGCCTTGGGCGCTGTTGCCTCCAGCAAACAAGCCCAGCGCACTCGATCCACCGGATCGTTAATCGCTATCGCCAGCCCATCGCATTGGTGCTTACTCACCCACCTGATCCAAATGGTCCCGT
>SLFV01000490.1 GCA_007124075.1 Roseimaritima sp. | reverse complement strand
GGGGAGGAATTTCAGGCCACCGTCAATCAGGCGTTATTTTTAGGAAACAGCCCGACGGTCACTGGCTGGCTGGATAAGTTCGTCAGTACGTTCCCAGAAACCCCGGAAGATATTGTCGCCGACCAAGCCGTCCCAGATGCGATTTCCATGGCGATCCTTTCCCGCCCCGCGACCGCTGAGGAACAGCTTTCGTGGCGGGAACTTCTCAACGAACTGGAGTCGGACGAGAAGGATCCCGCAGAAGCCAAAAAGTTAGCGATCAGCCAATGGGCATGGGCTTTGCTGTCCAGTGCTGAGTTCCGGTTCAATCATTAGCAGCCTCTACCTCGGTTTTTAGGAGTCTTGCGATGCAGTGCCACTATGCATGTCGAACAGGGGAACATGGGATCCATCGACGCACGCTTTTGTCGGCCGCTGGCGGTTTGCTGGGCGCGGCCAGCTTGGGGGGCTTTGTCATGCAGAACCCCGCCGTGGCGGATCAATTGCGGAGCGGTTGCAAACGAATCTTGAATATTTTTTTACATGGGGGTGTCAGCCAGTTTGAAAGCTGGGATCCGAAGCCAGGCACTGACACTGGCGGTCCTTTTCGTGCGATTCCGACATCGGTTCCTGGGGTCCACATTTGCGAATTACTGCCGCATACCGCAAAACAGATGCATCATCTGACGCTGCTGAGAAGTTTGAACACGCATAATAATGACCATGGCCGTGGCGTGGTGGAGATGACCACCGGACACAAACAATTGCCCGGCTCGGCTTATCCCCATGTCGGGGCATTGGCAGCGAAGATGCTGGCTCCGGAGGACTTTGCTCTGCCAGGCAATGTCCTGATTCGCAGCGCCGGGCCGGCGTCGAATCCTGCGGCTTATCTGGGCGCACGGTATGCGTCAGTAGTGATGAACAATGGGCAACCTCCTGCGTTTACCTCGCGCCCCGAAAGCTTGTCCCTGGCTTCCGACCAACGGCGCAACCAATTGCGATCGCAGGCGCACGATCGCTTTGCCCGTCGTCGACGGACGGCCGACACGGATGCTTACACCTACTCTTTCGATCAAGCCCAGGACCTACTGTCGCGTCGCCAGGTTTTCGAAGTCGATCAGGAACCGCAGGCAGATCAAGATCGCTACGCGGTGAGTGAATTTGGACGGCATTGCCTGCTGGCACGTCGCTTACTGGAGCATGACGTGCCGTTTGTGCAGATCAATCACTCCAACTACGACACCCACTATGAAAATTTTGATTTTCACATCGAACAGTTGGGCGAGTTTGACCAGCCGTTTTCGATGCTGATTGAGGATCTTGCGGAGCGTGGATTGCTGGAAAGTACGTTGGTCTGTGTGATGTCAGAATTTGGTCGCACGCCACGCATCAATAGCCGGTACGGACGTGATCATTGGGGCAAGTCGTGGAGCATCGCATTGGGGGGGTGCGGTATCCAGGCAGGCGGCGTGGTTGGTAAAACCAACGACAACGGTACCGAGGTTGTCGCTGATGAGGTTGACCATGGGCACTTGTTCCATACGCTTTTACAAGCTGTCGGCATTGACTCGTTCCAGGAACTGGACATCGCGGGGCGTATTTTTCCCATTGCCGATCCCGCGAAGGTTCCCATTAAGGAGCTGCTGGCATGAGTGAGCAAAACCAGAAGCCGAAAGCGATTGATCCAGAATCGACCCACTTACTGAAGGAGGTAGCCTGCGGTCGACCGTTGACGACATGTTGCTGGGACCCACAGGGTCGTTACTTGTTGTTTGGTGCGGAAGATTTTGACCTGCATCGCTACGACCTGCAGGCAGACACGGTTCAGCCGCTTTCCCATCATGATAGCTGGGTTCGAGCGATCGCCTGCACACCCGACGGGTCAAGTGTGATCAGTGGAGGTTATGACGGGCGTTTGGTTTGGTGGCCGCTGAGCGATCAAGAACCGAAACACGAACGCAGTGTAGACGCGCATACAGGCTGGATTCGGGCAGTCGTCATCTCGCCCGACGCGCAGACGGTTGCCACTTGCGGAAACGATCGTTTGGTCAAACTGTGGGATGTGGCAACCGGCGAATTAAAGAGTTCACTTTCGGGGCATGAACACCACGTCTATAACATTGGCTTTCACCCCACGGGTTCCTTCCTTTACTCCTGCGATCTTCACGGGCATATCATGCAGTGGGATCTGGCTCCTGACAGTGAGGGCAGAGGAGAAGAATTACTGCGAGCCGAGGGCCTGCATATTTACGACAAATCATTTCGGGCGGACATCGGCGGGGCTAGGACCATGGTCGTGCATCCCGAAGGCGACCTGTTGGCGCTCGGTGGTATTACCAAAGTGACCAATGCGTTTGCGGGGGTTGGTCACGCTGTCATGATCCTCGTCAATTTACGGACAGGCGAGGTTCAGCAAACCTGTATTCCCCAATCGCCTCCCAACGGATCGACGTGGGGTACGGCCTACCATCCGGATGGTTTTTGGATTACCGCAGTCGGTGGCAGCGGAGGGGGCTGGTTTTATTTCTGGAATGGGCGGGAGGAACACGAATCCTTCAAGCTCAAGCTGAAATCTGAAGCTCGAGCGATGGCGATGTCCCCTGACGGACGTTCGCTGGCTGTCGGGCATGCCGATCGCCATTTGCGGATGTACGCCTTGTATGAGGAATCCGGTAAGTAGTGAACACCTGAGGTTAGCTGAAAAAGAGGGCTGACCCTCTCCGACCTCCGATTTCCTCGTGTCTCAGCGAGGGTACCAAAGGGTCAGCACCCTTTTTCAACAGGCGGTTAGGGTTGTCAACCGCCAACCACGCGCTGTCGACGGAAACTGCCTGCATCAATTTTGTGCGACCTCAATAACTTATGCATCCCTTGGCGAGATAACCCTGCTTGCCTTGCCGCTTCGCTGACGTTTCCGCGCAACGATTCCAGCAACTCCAACAGATAATCACGCTCGGCGATCCGCACCGCATCATCACGCGACAACACAGCGTCACCCGTGGCCGACTCCGTAACCTTCGGAGGCGTTTTTCCCGCAGGTCGCTGAATGGGCGAAGCCACCTCATGCACCGACGCATTATCGCGAATCCCCTGCAACTCCCGAGCCGTGATCGTCTGACCCTGGGCAAGCACCAGCGCCCGTTCGATCACATTCTGCAATTCCCGAATGTTACCCGGCCAAGAATATTGCAACAACAAATCGTGCGCATCCCCGTCAAAACCATGCACCCGCTCCCGATCTTGTTGCAAACGCGTCAAAAAATAATCCGCAAGCAACACTATATCTTCCCCACGCTCTCGCAACGCCGGCACATGGACATGAATCACCGCCAAGCGATAAAAAAGATCCTGGCGAAAGCGTCCTTCGCGAACCTCTAGCTGCAAATCACGATTGGTCGCGCAGATGAATCGCGTATCGACCGACTCCACGCCATTGCTGCCAATCGGCGTAAAAGTTTGCTGCTGCACGGCGCGCAACAACTTGGATTGCATCGGCAGCGGTAATTCGCCCAATTCATCCAAGAATGCGGTTCCGCCATGACACCTGCTTAACAGCCCCACCTGATCATGGGTAGCGCCCGTAAAGGCACCTTTCTTGTGCCCAAATAAAGTCGATTCGAACAACATTTCGGGGATCGCCGTGCAATCGATAATTTGAAACCGTCCCCCACGACGGTTACTGTTGCGATGAATCGTCTGTGCCACCTCTTCTTTCCCGGTACCACTCTCACCGGTGATCAAGATATTACTGTCACTTTGAGCCAGCCGCTCGATAATCTCAAACAACTCCCGCATGGGCGGGCTGTTACCCAGCATACTGGTCGCCAACAAAGCCCCTTGCGATGCCGGATGATCGGCCGAAGCTTCGTTCGGCTCGCTGCGAAATCGCCCTGCCTTCTCCAAAGCCGCCCGCACGCTAACCAACAAGTCCTCGAACTTCACCGGCTTGAGCAAGTAATCGGTAATCCCCAGACGGATACTTTCAATCGCCGTCGGTAAACTTGGCACACCCGTGATCACAATGATCGGCGTTGCCGAACGTCGCTTGCTGTGTTTTTTCAGCAGCTCCATTTTGAAGTTGCCGGGCATGCTGAGATCCGAAAGCACCAAGTCGAAATGCTGGGAATTGAGGGCGACAATGGCATCATCGCCATTGGAAACACAAACGCAGTCGAACCCGGCTTTACGCAGCAACTCGCCGGTGGTTTGGCGATACAGCGGTTCGTCATCAGCAATCAGTATTCGATTCGCCGTCATGTGATATGCCTCGGCAATCGAACCGTAAACGTCGTCCCACACCCCACCTCAGTCCGTACATCGATCGACCCGCCGAGCGACTCGATCAAACTTCGTGTCACCGATAGGCCCAGTCCCAGACCCTCCTTCGACTGGCTCTTGGTGCTAAAGAACGGATCAAAGATGTGCGGCAGAACATTATCGGTAATCCCCGTGCCGTGATCGATCACCCGGATCACCACCTCCGTCGCATCGCACTGGCAGTCGACCTTTACGATCGCGCCAGAAACCGACGCCTGAATGGCGTTGCGAATAATATTTAACAAAACCTGTTTCAGCTCGCTTTCTGGCAATTTTGCCAACGACTGCGACTCGCTGCCGATAATCTTGATTTGCACACCATAACGGTCCGCAACCGGTTCGACCAAACAGACCACATCGTCGATGACCTTATGCAAGTTGATCTCACCAGCAACCTGAGGGCTGACGCGATACAGTTGGTACATTTGGTGGACGATGCGGCTGATCCGTTCGATTTCTTTATCGACCAAATCTAACAGGCCATAATGGTCGTGATTCTCCGGTAGGTCGCTGCGAAAGAGTGCAAAGGCATTGCGAATACCGGCAAGCGGATTATTCACCTCGTGCGCAACCCCGGCCGCTAACTCACCCAGCGCGGCCATCTTCTCCATCCGTCGCCGGTTGTTTTCCAACTTTGCGATTTGAGTGGTCCGCTGTTGGACCACCTGTTCCAAATGCTCGGTATACAGAAACAGTTGTTGCTTTAACGCTTGACGATCGGTGACATCGCGGACACTGGTGCGAAACCCCAGATGCGTCCCCTGGTCGTCATAGATCGGCTGCCAAGACACAGCCATCGCGCGCACCGCACCGTCGCGGGTGACAATCTCGAACTCCAAATCGTTATAGGAGACCTTAGCGATCGCATCGCGTATCAACTGCTTGATCGCCGCACGATCATGCTCGGCAACGATCGGCAATGGGTAATCCGGCATCTGCCAGCACTGTTCGACGCTGAATCCGGTCATTCGCAGTACCGACCGATTCACCCACACCAAAGCCCCGTTGGGATCGTGCCAACTTTCCCAGTCATAAGTAAAATCCGCAACGTGACGAAAAAAGACGTCATTGATCGCGCGGTCCCGCAGGTGTGAATAGGTCAAGTCAGCAGCCATGGCAAAGTCAGGGGGCAAAGTCAGGGAGAACTGACATCGCGGTGTAGTCCATGACCCACATCGCCAAGCCGCCTCGCGCTATTGCCATTGTAGCATGATAGCGCGTCGACGTTAAAGTTTCGCTCTCGGTCGCCCTGGGATGGATCACAGAAAGCTCAGAGCGAAAACGCAACACCGTCGCGGTCCGTCGACCGCGGGTACAGCATGCGCGTTACTTGCAACAGTTGCCGGCCTGGACCCGAACCGCAACCCGGTTGGATGCCGCGGGCTGTGTCACCACTGGTCGCGGCACAGCGACGTTGTGCGAGCGAAAGATCGGTTGCTGCACTTGGTAGGCACGCCGATATTGGTAATTCGCCATCGGGACGCTTCTTTGATAAACGCCACCGCCGCCATGGTGACGCCGAACCGTTGGGTGACGCGGACCGGCTTCCGCCAACGTCGCGACTCCGAACATCGAGACGCAAACAACACCGAGAACCCACTTTGCCATGTTCAATTTTCGTCGTAATTTCATTGTTGAAATCCCTAAAGGTTTAAGAGAAGAATCGGACCGTCCAGGGGATATAGCGATCCCGGTGCCAAAGTCCCTGTCTTGAACCTTTCAAGAAACGCTTAATGACAAAAAGCAAAGCTTTTTATAGGGTAAAATGGCGATAGAAAAATTTCCGACCGGCCGTTTTGGACAAAGTCGACGGCGACGCGAGACACAAGACCGTCAACCCCTGTTTACGACCAACGGCCTTTGGCGTGACGCAGCCTGTAAACCATGGTTGTCACAAAACATAACCCCACAAAACATAACCCAACCGGATTGCAATTGGGCTGCAACGCCTAAACCTGCCGCTTCCAGATCCATTCAAATCCATTCAAAGAAACTTAATCAAATTCACGTAGGTGTCCTTGTGCCTGTCCTGCTGAACGACGTTTCCGCGGTGCCTCGATTAATCAGGTGTGTCAAACAAACTCGCGTCTGCGCGGAGTGTTCGATGGGCCGAAAAGATGTTCGAGCGGCGGATGCTTAGCCGCCCCTTCAAGAAAGGGGCCTCAGCGATCCGAGAACCTCCCTGTTCCCGATGGTCATTGCTAATCGCTTCGCCGGTCAAAGCTGGCCGACAATGATTCCCGCCTCCGTCTGTTCGAGCAGAAGTTCGATCGGCGGTGTTATCGCTGGCGCTGGACAGCTTGTCCGTCCCCAAGTGGCTTGGCCCGAGAGCACTGCTTGCAGTAGCCGCCGGAGTCGTAGTTCGAGTTCGATCAACCATTGCTTTTGCCTTTCCGGAGGAAGCGGATGCAAGTCGGCAAGCAATCGATATCCGGGGCCAACCCGTTTGCGTTGCATCAGCGTCCCACGCTGCGCAACGAATTGTTGGTCCTGAGCAAATAGTCGCCGCAGTCGGCCCCTGGCGTCAAAGTGCAAGACGGGCTGTTCGCCGAAGTAAACGCTAGCAGCACCCGTTGCACGGAATCCAATCACGCAAGGTTCGGGTTCAGGCTGCCAGATGATTTCTCCGCGGAGCGGCATCGCTGTTGCCTCACCAATCAAATCTTCGCGACGCTGGGGAGATCGAGCCATGCGAACAGACCAACGATTTGTATGAAGAATTGCGATATCACCGC
>SLFV01000186.1 GCA_007124075.1 Roseimaritima sp. | reverse complement strand
CGGAGGAGCGCATCATGAGCGAATGCACGGCGGGGATGACGATCGTGTCGGTTGCACCAGCAAGCATGGTTTCATCCAGCCGGACCAGCCAATCACCCGCGCCCGGCAGCAGCGGATTGATCATCCAACGCGGAACCGTCGCCGCGATGACGCCAAACGGACAATCGGGCGGGGGCAGATCCCGGACGACTTGTTGCCACGAACGTCCCAGCTCCTGTCCACAGGTTCCGGTCACCTGTTGGAACAGCCACAGCTTTCCCAGCTTGTAAGCTAATCGGCTACCCTGATTGGGAGGTCCCAGCATCACCATCCGTCGTGGCCCAATGGTGGCTTGATTCTTGTTCTGCTGCCGCAGCCCGAACCACCGCCTCGTCACAATGTTCCCCAGGCTGTGCGCGACAATGTCAACCGGATGACCCTCTGGCAGACGCGATAAAACTTCGTCCAAGGCCGCAGCGTGTGCGGCCACCGGTTTTTGACTGCTGGCATACTCAAACGCCACGGTATTTTGATTCCCGTAGCCATGCTGCTGAAAATAGCGGACGATTGGTTTTAACGGACGCCGATGGTGCCCCAAGCCGTGGATCGCAACCAAGATGGGCCCCGGTTGCCAAACTAACTGGTTGCGTTTGATGGTTTCCAGCCATTGATTCTCCGCAGCAGCGGCCAAAACGTCGGCCTGCCAAACGGTCCGGTCACTGGGGGTCTGGATTCGATACCCCCCCCGGCAATGACGCTGCAGTCGCCACTGCGATTGCTGGGCGACATCGGTCCAAGGGTGCACGGGTAAAACGGGAGCTGCCATTTAGGTTTTCCGATTTCAAAGCACGCAGCGATGGATAGGGGAAACTATGTCGATCTAAACGATTATAAAAATTTGTGGTTCGGTAAAAACAGGCTTCCTAGGCGACAATGGTCACCGGAAACCTTTCCGCCGATCCCGCTTCTGGCTAGAATGTGGGTTGCTAAGGCATCGTGCGGTCAGAGTTCCAATCGACTTGGAGCGCGTGCGTAGCGGGGAGCGTTTGCTCGTTTTCGTTGCCATGTACTGTCCGGTAGTCATTCTAAACGTTTTCATTTGTACATACTTTGTCCCATTTGGCCACCCGCATGACACGTATTAGTAAATCGGTTGATCCTACTTCGCCACTGACGCCCGCCGAGGAGAACGTGTTGCGGGTGTTCCGTGAATTCTTGATGCGTCCGGGGCAGATGCTGTGTTTTCACGGTCCTGATTTGGAGAAACACCGCAAGGCTTTGGTTGCCCTTGCCGAACGGGACTTATTGATCAGCGAAAGCTTCAAGGGGGGCTATTCACTGACAATTGAAGGTTTTGAAGCGATGAAGGCTTGTACCAGTCGACCGGCACCCCGATAGTCGAGCGTCAGAGTAAGGAGAATACAACCTTCTCCCTTCCTTCCTCCGTCTATTCCTGCTGCGCAAGGCTGGGCGAGGGGATCATTGAATCTGGCGTTCGCGTCAGGGGTTCTCTGGAACGCTATCGATGCGAGCGGCTGCATCGTGTGCGTTAGTCGCCCCATGTGACCCGAGGATTGACCGCAGACGGTTACTTCGTCTGTTCGGCGATAGCACGAAAATAGGCTTCCACTTGTTTTTGGTATCGCTCTGCGACCGGATCACGACGACCTTCGGTGATATCTTCGGGGGTTTGCTGCGTCAGGCGTCCCCAATCCCGGCCGTCATGGTTGGTGGTGCCTTGCAGTTCAACCATGGGTGGGGCCGACGGTTCCGCCCCGCCACTGGCCTGCCCGTTTGATTGACTGGCTGTCGAAGATTCCGCGTCCGCTGGCTGCAACGTCTGCTGACTTGCTTCGCTGCGTGCCATTCCCATCGCTTGGGCCCGGCTCTGGGCTGCTTGTGCCATCGTGGGTGAAAGCGGTTCCGCGTTGCTATTGGATGGAATTGCTGCTTGTCCTTCGCCAGCGGCATTCTGCTGTGCACCCTGGGCCGTGTCTTGTTGTGGATCGGAGGGGCTGCGGCCAGCGGTCGCACTGAAATCGTCCCCCTCGCCAAACGCTTCGGCCGGACGATGCAGCGCGCGATCGAGTTCGTCCAGCGTGCGAGCCAATTGTTCCGCTCGGCTGGGCTGTCCGGGCGGGCGGTTCGATGAAGCGGCGGTTGCGGAGGCTTGTGTCGCGGGCGGACTGGGGGATTCCCCTGCTTGCGTACCAGCGGCTGGTGCGTTCGCGGCGGATGCCTGCTGGGCCTGGTCGCCGTCGGGCGGTTGACTTCCTGACGCTGGCGTCGGGCTGCTTTGTTGCGTTTCGGCGTCGCCTGGACCCTGCGACTCGGCTTGTCCGCTGGCGGCGACCGACGACTGAGCCGAGTCCGCAGTCGCCGCGTCAGCCTTAGTCGCAGCATCGGTGGCCAGCGCGGCTTGCAACGCATCGGCGCGGTCTTGTAACGCCTTTTCGGCCTGGCCCATTTGAGCCTGCGCGGCGGTGGCGGCAACCGCCGGTGTGGCCGCTGCGGCGTTACCATCCTGTTGCTCCTGCTCGCGGGCGGCCTGCACCGCGTCGCTGGCCTGCTGTTCCGCCTGCGCGATCGACTGCATTGCTTGTTCAAGCTGCTGGTCGACCACTTGCTGGACCGCATCGGCTTGCTGCGTCAGCACATCGGCTGCAATCTCTTGATTCAGTCGCTGTTCATGCCGCGCAGCACGTTGCAAGTCATCGGCGGAACGTTGTGCCTCCTGCTCAATACGTGCTTGCCGGCGCGCGGCCTCCTGCCACTGCGGCAGTTTCGCCTGCAATTCATCTTGAAAACCCGCATCGTCCGCGATATTCCGGGCCATTTCCTGAAGGCTGCCAAGGGTCCGTTGTGCTTCCTGAGCCAATTGTGCCGCAAGCTGGGCTGCCGGATTGGGCTGATTTAATTCGCCCGGTTGCCAGGCATCTCGCTGTTCCCATTGTTGATTAGCCGATTCCAGTTGCTGGGTCATTGCTGCGGCGAACTGCTGCGCGACGTCCTTTCGCTGTTGCTCCTGTTGTAATTGCTGCGACGCGTTGGCCAGGTTGTCCTGAGCCCAAGATTGTTCAGGATTCTTTTCCAAATCGTGGGTTGCTTTCTCCACGCGTTTTTCGGCATCTCGCACCGCGCGCTCGGCGCGATCGACACCTCGATTTGCATCCCGCTGCCGCTGTTCGGCTTGTTTGAGCACGCGTCCGGCATCATGACGCCGTGCCGACTTAACCTGTGACAGCTCGCGCTGCATCGCATCGCGTTGACGCCGACGTTGGTCATCATTTTCGTGGATCGACTCATCCGCCGCCGCCTGGGTGGCCTGGACGGCCTGTTGCCACTGCTGACTGGTCTGTTCCAACTGCTCCGCCGCCTGGTGTGCAGCGGTCGCCAGATCTTTTAAAAGCGAATCGGGTTGCACCGGTTGCGTCATCTGGCGGGCGGCTTGTAACGATTCTCTCGCCTGTCGCAGCGTTTCTTGGCCGGAAGCATCCTTGGCCTTGCCCGCCGCATTCTCCGCGGCAACGGCTAGATTCCGATCGACCTCCGCCATCTGTTCGGAAAGTTGCCGCAACTGTTCCGCGAGGATGGCTTTCTGGCCGCGAAAGGCGGTATCATCGCGTTCCAGTTGACGTTGCAAGTCCTGTTCATCGCGAGCAGCTTCCTGCAGCGTTTGCTGAGCCTGAGCGACCACATCCGCCGCAATCTGCGACAACGCCTGTTGCATTTCGGGATTCCGCTGCAACTCCGCCTCCAACTGCTGCAACAACTTTTGTGGCTCGCGCTTCGCCGCATCGGCCATCCGCTCAGCTTGTTCGTACTGTTGTTCCAGCCCGCGGGTCGCATCCAGGTCGGCAGCGGCTTGCCGTAACTGCTGGCGACTGGCCTCCGTTTGGTCGCCCGCTTCCACGTTGGCCAAATGTTCGGCAACCTGTTGCAGTCGTTCCGCCGTTCGTTGTTGGCTATCAGCGGTAGCTTCCAGCGCGGTCGCGGCTTGGATTGCATCGGAAGCGTCGACGGCCTGTTGCATCTGCTGTTGCATCTGTTGCGCTGGCGGAGTGATCAGCGCCAGGGCCTCATCAATATCCCGCGCCAACTGTCGCCCTGATTCACTGAGTAGATCTTGGGCGTTGGCCATATCTACCAACTCATTGAGCACCTGACCCAATTCTTGCTGTAGCTTTTCCTGCTGTTGCCGTAAAGCTTCGGTTTGTTCGGTTGGCGGAGCGGTTTCCTGCTGGGCCGACTCCGCAGTTTGCTCCGCGACTTGCCTAGTCTGCTGACGAAGATCCTCCAGCCGCCGAGCGGTTTGGGCAGCCAGTTCGGCGGTCGAGAGAATGAACCCACGGAGCACTTCTCGCGCGGCTTCCAGTTCGACATCCAAAGGTGCAATGGCCTGCTGCAAAACACTTAACTGAGTGCGTAGCAGCGAATCGCAGGAGACACGGTGTTCCGATTGCCAACGGCGCTGGTCCATGCGACTGCGGAGGCTTTCCGCTGCGGGCGACTGCCGCATCTGTTCCAGCGGTTTACGAACGGATTCCGGCAGCCCTGCGGCCCGCATTCGTTGTAGGGCCAACTCAGCCGATTTTTCCAACCAATCCTTCGCCAAGGGATGTCGCGTTCGCGCTTCGAATTTTGTGACCTGCCACCGTTCGGCTTCGGCCAGGCGTTGCATATCACTTTGGAATTGCAGCACCTGATGTCCAGCCTCCAGAACCTGATAGGCGCGAGCGACGGAGTTCAGGTCCTGCAGTTGCAAGCGATCAGCCGGCGTCTCCGCAACGCTTTGAAACGCCCGCATTGCCAAAGACAGATCGGCGGGAAATTGACCGATCCCATCGCGTCTGCGCTGATGCAAACTTCGCCACGTTTCGAATCGCTCCACAATCGCGGGCTGTCGATCGGCGAAGCTTTCGATTTCCCGCAGCCACGACTGGTTTGCCTGCCGAATTGCTTGCGAATCGCTTCGTTTTCTGGCCGCGCTCTGCTGCTGCTGTGATTGGGTAAGTCGTTGGGTCGCGGTATCGATCGATTCCGCAATGCTGCCGATCCGTCGATCGACCTCGTAGTACTGCTCGTTGATCCGCCCGCTCAATCCACCGTCCAAAACCGACGACCTCAGGCGACCTTCCAAATCATTGCACAGAACGTCCGTTTGACGTTGCAGTTCGTTCAATTGGTTTGATTCTTTCATCCGCTCCTGCAATCGATCCGACCATGGCTCCAGCCAATCGCTCAGCGAGGTCAACGGTCCGACCGAACCGCTGCTGACGTGGGGGCGCCAGTACCGGATCAGCTCTACCAAGGCACTGATGTGCTGATTGGTCAACGTATGCTGCCGCGTTAGCCGTTCCCAGGAGGGTTTCCACTGACTTGAGCGTAATCGGTCCAGGTGCTTTGCCAGACTATCCAGGTCCAACATGACCGAGGCGTTGATGTCGTAGCTAACCAGCGCGTGGAAACCTGCCGCCGCCTTGGTCGCCAGATCTGCTGCGGCGGCGACTTCCCGTTCCACGGCTTCCAAGTTTTTTGTGGGTTCGTCGTCAGGTTCCGCTTCCTCCTGGTCGATTTGCCGCAGTTGCAGCATGGTCATTTGCAATCCATACCGCGACCGATCGACCGCGCGTGCCAACAGTTCCAAAGCGGCCGCATCGATGCCGCCGGTAAAATCAGGCAGTTGTGCCGTCAAAGTCGCGATCAGATCGGTGGACGCTTGGTCGATGGTTTGCAGGTCACCCAAGACGTCGTCCAGGAAGCCCACGGGCCACCCCGGCGTTCGATCTTTGCGGCGTTGCTGGACCGGTCCCAACAGGCGTTCACGCAAACCGTCGACGGAAGCGGCCCACGTCTGAACCGGCACCAATAACGCCAGCTTGGCGTCGGTCAGACGATGACGTTGGGGATCGAAATCGGGGCTGGTAACCAAAATTTGCAAGGGCGCGGACTGTCCCCGCTGTCCTTTGCGATCCACCGCGAGAGCCCGCACGTTGACTTGGTCTCCCGCGTTCAGATCCCAATCCAATAAGTCCAGCGCAACGGGCAAATCCCAATGCGTGGTCGCAGGGATCTCCAGCGGCTTTGCGGTCCATTGGCCGCGATTGACCGAAACCTCCACCGCAGCAGTGACTAACGGCAATTCGTCTTCGGCTTCGACGCGCAGCTCCAGCAGTTCGTTGGGTGGCAATAGCAGTGTGCCGTCGGGTGGATCGACAAAGCCAATCCGAGGCAGGCGATCGGGCAGCGGGCGAATTTCGTATTTGGGGCTGTAGGGATTGTCAAACCCGGTGGCGGCTGACACCAAGTGGACCTGGTAGATCGCAGCGTGTTGGATCGGCAACGCGGTTTGGTAAATGTGCTCCGTGGAGTCGACGCACTCCAGCGGCACACGGCGTGGGGGAGTGCCGGGCGGGGTGTCGTAGACCACTTCCGCCTCCCGAACCGCCTGATTGGCTTGAAATCGCACGATTGCGGTCGACCCCGCCAAGGCTTCCAGGTCCCCGTGTTCGTGACGAACTGTGACCGGTTCCAAGCCCGAATAATCCGGAAATTGATATTCCTTTTCGATCTGCTGGACCACCGGGCGCGGTGCGGTGTCGATGCGGTACGTCCGTGTGACCGCATCGCCAGCAAGAATCCGATAGGTCAAACCGGTGGATTGAACATTAGCGTTGGCGGCGAAACGCTCTGGCGATGGTTCGCGGGTGTCGGCGTCGGGCAAACGCCGCATCGGAATTTTGCGTTCCTCTCCGTCGTCAGGAAAAACTTGCAGCATTACGTTTTCGGTTCGCGCCCCGGAGATCGCCACAACGATTCCGACAGTTTCATTTTCGGGAACGGTCAGCGAAGCGGGCTGGGGTTCCAGAATAGCGACCTGAGTCCGCGAAACGCGATCGATATTCGCCATCGGCAACATTGCCCGGGTCAGTAACAACCGAAAACGGGAACCGGGCATAAACCACAACGCCGCGCACAGCAACACCAGACCCAATGCGGCCAAGATCCATTGTCGTATTAATCCTAGCGGCAGTAAGCTCCGGATATCGACTCCCTGTAAAACGGCGGCCACCTGACGTTGCAGCAACCGTCGGAATTCTTCCGATCCTCCCCCACGACGATCCGAGGGTTGCCCCAGTTCGATGGCGGGTAAGACCGTTTCGTGCAATTGGGGAGATGCCGATTCCAGTCGGGCGGCCATTTGCCGAGGATCGTGATCCTGTCGCAGGCGACGCCAGCAGAACCAGTAGACCGATGCGATCGCAACCGCATAGGCCGATAGGCTGAGCAGCCAGCGAGCCGTCTCACTGATGATCCACAGCCAATCGACGATCCCCACGACCATCATCCCTAACAGCAGGCTGACAATCGCTGCACTGATGCCACGCAGGGCCAGGATCATGCGGCGGCGACGGCGAAACTGATCGACCTTTGCCAATGTAATCGGATCAATACTGACGCTCATTAAATCAGTCCTGCTCGTTTACGAAGCAACCATTCACACGCCAATAAACCAACGATGAGGAAGAACCACCAGTAGCTACGCCACAGCAATAGGTCGGTATACTGAGTCCGACCGGCTGACAGCGGTTTCAGCAATTCCTTTAGTTTATCCGCTTCACTCTCGTGCAGATACGCTCCCCCGGATGCGCGCGCGATTTGTTGCAACAAGGCTTCATTGCAAGCTACCGCAAGGCTTTCTCGCGATGGCGGCGCGGAAACGCGAAACTCCGTCGCGACCTGCAGCGCACTGTCGCTAAATCCGGAGGCTTGTAATCGAGTGCGATAAAGTCCCGGTTCCAGCGGGTCGGTTTTCCCCCGATATAAACCGGGCTGGTCTGCAACCGGAGACAGATTAATTGTTGCGACCGGTTGACCATCACGCGTCAGCAGCGCGTCCACCAACGCATTTTCCTGCAGTCGACCATCGGGCTGCCGCAAGCGAACGCGGATTTCGGCCGCTTCACCCGCCTGGTACTGTGCCGCTCCCGTGTCCAGCGAAGCAATCGCATCACTAACCGCGTACGGAGCCTGCATGATTGCTCGCACCACCTGATTCCAAAACCGCCCGTGATACCGATCGGCCACCTCAAAACGCCAACGCCAGCTATCGTCGAAGGCCAAATATACAATTTGTCCCGAGCCGTACCTGCGGCGCACGATCGCTGGCAACCTGATATCGTCGGCCACTGCTTCGACCATCGTCTCCGCACCCGGCAGGGGCCGCACGGGGACCAGGCCATGGGATGGTGGCAATTGTTGCCAAAGCGTCTTGTTTTCCTCCGCATCGCTGCGCAGTTGCAGCGCGGGCCAGTCGTTACCAGCAGTTGTCAGTTGAAATCGATCCGCCGCTTGTCGCGCGGAATCTTCACGACGCACCGGCAGCAAATCCGCCAACCGCGTCGTCTGCAAGTCCGACCAGGCACCACGAGCCCCGTCGATGATCACCAGGCCGCCCCCACGGGCAACGTATTCGCGAATCCATTCCTGCTCCTCCTGGCTAATCAGATTTCCGGAAAACTCACCCAGCACGACGACATCAAAATCAGACAATCCAGCGGGTTCCGCGGGAAAACGATCCGCTTGATCCCCTCGCGGCATGACAGGCATCGCGGTTCCAGGGCCGATGATCAAACGGGTCACCGACCAACCTTCGTCGCGATCAAACAGGTTTCGTAAGTAGCGGGATTCCCACCGACTGCGCCCATCAATTAACAGCATGCGTTGGTCTCGGATCACCGCCGACAGCCGAAACTCCAATTGGTTGTTGTCGGTATCTGTTTCGTCTGCCAGCGGTTGGATCACGGCCTGCAATGTCAACGGCAGCGATTGCAATTTCAGATCTCGCGATTGCAATCGTAGTTGTTGTTCCACCAGTTCGGAAATCGCAAAATCAAACTCGGTGCGCCGCAGCGGTTGGTTTTCGCTGAGCACAGCCTGCTGCCACAGCACCCGGTCGTCTGCGGTGATCCGCAGTTGAACCGGTCGACCTGCTGGTCCCCGATCCTTCCAGACCAACGTTCCCCGAACGCGGTTTTTGCTGGCTACTGCGGCAGGAGCGACGACCTCCAAAACCGCCAGGTCGGTCGGTTCTTCCGCACCGCCAAAACCAACACAGAAAATCGGGATTCCCTGACTGGCCAGTTGACCGGCCATTGCCAACGGCGAGGGCCCGGTGTTGTGTTGACCATCGGTCAGCAAAACAACGGCATTGCGAACCGCCGCTGTGCCGTTCGCCCGCCCCATATTGGGCTGCCCAGCGGTGGACTCCGGCGAAGCCACATCGGTACCGCCAGCGTCCGAGCGGTCGGAATGATCCGGATCGGCGGTCGCATCTTCAGCTTGCGAGCCAACCCTGGAGCTCTGTGGTGTTGTTTCCGCAGCAAGTTCCCATGCGTCGAGTGCGGTACCCGCTGACGCTTCGATTTGCGTTCCCAAGCGTTGCAGCACTGGGGAGGTCAAATCGGTCAGCGGCGCGGTCGCGGTGGCGGGCCAACTGTGGGGCAAATCGTCGCTCGCAAACGACAAAGGACGGTTGTCGGCATTCCACCAGGGGACCCCCTCCTGGCCGACCATCCCCATCACAGACAAGCGATGGGTCGATTGCAATTCGGCAAGCAGGCCTTCGCTTCCCCACAACAAGCCCGTAACTCGGTCAAAGCGTGTCGACTGTTCGTACCTTCGTAACGCATCATCAAGGGGTCTGGCGTAACCGGTGGCCGCCAGCGTGTCGGTGCCTTGCAGGGTTTGCAGGGTATCGGCGACCTCGGGGGACAGCCAACCTTGAACGACTCCGATGGCGATCGCATCCTGTCGATCCATCTGGGGGTCACCACGCTGCATGCTGGACGAGGCATCGATGCAGAACAGCACGTTCCCCAGTTCGCCGATGGTTTGCGAGTACCGCAAAATGGGGCCAGCAAACGTCAAAATCGCCAACAGCACCGCCAGTGCACGCAGTGTAGGCAGGCCCCAGTGCGCCCAAGCCGGACCTCCTCGCGTATCCCGCCGGTAAAAGAACCACAGTGCCGCGGAGGCAACGATTGCCACCGCGAGGGTCAATGAGATTGGCCAGTCACCGGCGAATCGCAGGCTCAACTTCGTACCCCCGCGAATCGTTGTTGCAGGACAACCTCCGCGACCATCAGCGAAAGCAGCAGCAGGAGAAAAGGTCGCCAAGCTTCGCGACCAAATCGCCGCGTATTTTCCTGTTGCAGGTACGCGTCTGCCGAAGTGAAGATTTGGCCGTCCAGGAGCTGAGCAATGTCGGTGATCTCTGCATCATCGAGACGATCCAAATCCGACTCTGCCGCGTCGGCTCGCGCGGTGATGTGAATCGCAACGTGCGACGGACTGTCGTCGTTGGCGTGACCGCTTAACGTATACACGCCTGGAAACCGTACCTGTGCCAGGCGGAAGGTCTCGCGGTTTTCTGTCGATGGACGATTCACTGCTTCGCTGCGGCTGGCATCGGGAGCAAGCCATTGCCACTTGCGACCCGGATCGCCAGTCCAATGGACCACTGCCGGTTGCCCCACGTCAATATTTCGCGGAGGCAGGCCGCGGGTCGCCATCCAAGCAATCCATTCTTGCATCAAGGGGACGAATACCGGTTGCAGTGGCAGGTTGGACCAACGGAGGTTAGCCGCCACGCCGACTTGCAGCACCACGCCATCCCCCCAAGGGCGTTCCGCCATCAGAACTTGCCCCGTGTCCAGCCGCGCGATCACGTTTGCCGGCGGGTCGCTTGGTTCCAACGGATGCCACGCATAGATCGCGGCATCGGCCGGGGAGCCTGAACCGGTCTGGTTGAACAACTGCATGGCGGGATGTTCGAAAAATTGTCCCGCGATGGCGGTTTGCGTGTCGGGTAACGCATCCCCCGGATCACCCGACCACGCGGTTCCTTGCAGCGGCCCCCAGCGCATTGGCAGCAGGGGCCGCGAAGGTTTGCTTAACCGTTGGTGATACCAGTCGGTTGCCAATTGATCTCCCGCAAACACAATCAGCGCCCCTCCTGCCTGCACGAATGCCTCCAGTGCGTCGGCCTGATTGTCATTCAGCCGGGGCACATTGGCCATAATCACGATGCGACTGTTTCCCAGGTGCGAATTCGCAAACTGATTTGCCGCGATCGTTCGCGTCTGGATCAAATCGGCCAGTGGTTGGCTGCCATAGGTAAACGGGCTGAGCGCGAGTGCCAGAAAACTGGTTTCCGCTTGCAACGGCACACCGCTTGGTTTCCCATCGATCAGCAGGACTTCGACCGTCTCCAGTACCTCCAGCGAACAAAATTGGCGATTATCGCTGGGCAGTGCATCTTCGGTGATCAGTTCCGCCTGCACGACGTGCGAACCCGCGGTTTCAAACGTGTGTGTCAGCAGCAACTGTCGCGAAGCCAGCGGGCCTAGATCTGCGGTCGAAGCCGACACCATTTCCTCATCGACCTTCAACTGCACCCGCACCCCCGATTGTGGTACGGTGCTGAAATTTTTCAGGGTCACCCGCAAGCGGACTTCTTGTCCGACACCCAGCGTCGGTCGATCGGGCTGCAAACCAACAACCGCTACGTTTCGCAAACCGCTGGTGTCACGCGGGCCAAGTTTGATCAGATGGACCACCGGAGGCGTCGAAAGCGTCGTCCATTGTTGCCGTAATTCCTGCAACAGCGGCGGAGCCGCCGTCCGCCAATCGTGTCGCTGAAAATCACTGATCACGATCAGTTCGCGGCGAGCATGATGCATGCTGGCGACGGTCGTCGCCGCCGCAGAAAATGCCTGCTGCCAATCGCAAGAACCAGCACCTCCGGTAACGCTTTGCAAGCTGGTAATCAGTTGACGGAGGTTCGTACTGATTTGGTCGGGCAGCGTGCGGACGCGTCCACCGGCCAGGATCACTTGCGCCTCGCTGCCCGCTGGCAGGGCGTTCATGATCTGTTCGGTTTGCTGCAATGCTTGTTGCAGCAACGTCGATGGGTCACCTTCTGCGGCAACCGCAACATCCATCGAATAACTGTCATCGATCAGGATCACCACGGACGACGGAGCGTCTTTTGGCAAGGCCTGAAAATGGGTCAGCACCGGGATCGCCAGCGAGAGTGCCAGAATGATCGGGATCGCGCAGCGGATCATCAGTAACAACCATTGTTGAAGCTGAAACCGACGGTGGTTGACTCGCAACACCGCATTCAGCAGGTGCATCGCCCCCCAGTCGACCGTTTGAAACTTGGTGCGGTTCAGTAAATGAATGATCAGTGGGATTGCAAAAGCAAGTGTGCCCGCCAGCAAGGCGGCATTTAGAAATGTCATGCCAATCGTCTCCGCAAACGCAGGTAATCGGCTAAGACATCCGCATAGCGAGTGTCGGTGGTGACGGGTACCAGGTCGATCTGGTTTCGGCGGCAGCCCGCCGTTAATTCCTGTCGGAATTCGGCCAATTTATCAAGATACGCTTGTCGCAACTGCAGCGGGTCGACCGTGTGCCGCTGTTGGGTCACCTCCAAGCTGCGAAATTGGGTTCGTCCGCGGAACGGAAAATCGACCTCGTCCGGGTCCAAGATCTGAAAAACAATCAGCTCGTGTCGCGCGTGCCGGAAGTGTGCGAACGACTTCAGTAGTTCGTCAACATTCCCAAAGCAATCGGAAACTACCACCAACAACCCCCGCCGATG
The DNA here is from genome assembly GCA_007124075.1 of Roseimaritima sp. Classification (GTDB taxonomy): domain Bacteria; phylum Planctomycetota; class Planctomycetia; order Pirellulales; family Pirellulaceae; genus Roseimaritima. The sequence goes on along the minus strand of SLFV01000186.1, from coordinate 9,232 downwards.
CAATTTGGCAGCCAACTGATGAAAGACCTTGCCCAGTTCGGTTTCGCGTTGCGGATCAGTGGTTACCAAGGTTGCCAGGATAGCCTTCAGGTGGGAGGGGCGGCTGCGGGGAGGTACGATCTGGCGGACCGCGTCATCGAAGGTCACGACCCCAACGCCATCCTGTTGCCCCAGCAGCAGGTAAGCCAGCGACGCCGCCAAACGTGTCGCGTACTGATGTTTGGTCAAGCCGTCGGCGCGGCTGCCACCGTAACGCATGGAACCGCTGCAATCGACCAATAGCGTGCAACGCAGGTTGGTTTCTTCCTCGTATTGCCGAATGTAGAAGCGATCGGTCTTGCCGAAGATTTTCCAATCGATGTTGCGAATCTCGTCGCCGCGAACATAGGGCCGATGCTCCTTGAATTCGACGCTAAACCCTTTGTGGGGAGAACGGTGCATGCCGGTTGCCAAACCTTCGACCACCTGCCGTGCCAAAACCTGCAAGTGTTTCAGTTTGGAAAGTTCGTCGGGGGACAGGAATTCGGTTACACGCACGATCAGGCCAAGGGAAGGAGAGGAAGCAAATTAAGCGGTCAGGACGGTGGAAGCTTGCATCAGGCAGGTGGTCTGAGGAGGCGGACGAACCCGTGAAATCCGGGTCACAGCACGCTGGCTTTTCCGGGACGAACTTCCTGCAGCACGCGACCGACCAGATCATCGACCGTCAATCCTTCGGCTTCGGCGCTGAAAGTTGGCACGATCCGGTGCCGCAGAACCGGCAAGGCCAACGCTTGGACATCATCACTGGTGACGTGGTGGCGACCATGCAGCAAGGCCCTCGCCTTGGCCCCCAAGACTAATTGCTGACAGGCGCGTGGGCCGGGACCCCATTCCACGTACTCCCGCACCCACGGCTGGACGTCATTGTTCAGAGGTCGGACCGCGCGGACCAAATCCAAGACGTAGTCGCGCACATGATCGGGTAACGGAACCAAGCGAACCGTTTCTTGGAACTGAATGATCTCCTGGCCGCTGACCACTGCCTGGGGCGAAGCGGAAAAATCCGACGTCGTTCGATCAACGATTTCGCCTTCCTCCTGCCGTGTCGGATATTGGACCAGCACATGAAACAAAAATCGGTCTCGCTGGGCTTCGGGCAACGGATAGGTCCCCTCCTGTTCGATCGGATTCTGGGTCGCCAGAACGAAGAAGGGTTCCGACAAGCGGTACGTTTGCCCACCGGCGGTAACTTCATGTTCCTGCATCGCCTCCAACAAGGCGGCTTGCGTCTTGGGCGGAGTCCGATTGATTTCGTCCGCCAGCAGCATTTGTGTGAAGATCGGGCCTTTTTCAAACACCAGTTGCCGATGCCCCGTCGTGCTGTCCTCCTGGATGATGTCGGTCCCCGTGATGTCCGCGGGCATGAGGTCGGGGGTAAACTGGATGCGGCGGAATTCCAGGTCCATCGACTGCGCCAGCGAACGGACCATCAGCGTTTTCGCCAAACCAGGCACCCCTTCCAACAAACAATGACCACGGGCCATGATGGCGATCAATAACTGTTCCACCACATCGTCTTGCCCGACAACCACCTTGCCGACTTGTTGGCGGATGTTGTTGCAGGCATCGACCAACCGCTGGGCGCGAGCGCTATCGGACACAGGGGGCGGAGTCGTCACGGAACGGGGCTCGTCTGAAAAAGGGAGAGGGACAGGGAATCAACCCCAATCATAGCCTAACCAACCAAGCGTGGGTAAGTAACAACGAGTCTTGATTCCGATCGTTTGCCTGAACCGCTCGTCCAGGCGGTTGCGAATCGGCAAATACTTCTACATTTGCGTTGACTCTGGTAACATTCACGACAATGTGGCAAACCACAGCATGCCGCGCCTTAGCATCGTGCGGGAAATAACTGTCGGGACTTTTACCCTCTCTCTCGATCTCTCCCGGCTATTCCCGCTTCGCGGGGCCTGGAGAGAAGGTTCAAAAGGACAGTTATTTCCCGCACGATGCTTAGCCAAGCAGATCGATCCGACCGTCTAGCGAAGAAAACCATTAGGGAGAGTTCCTTTAAAAATGAGCGATAACGCACCGACATTGTTTGAAAGGATGGGGGGCTCCGAAACCCTGACACGAATCGTTCACGAGATGTATCGCCGCGTGCTGGCGGATGAGAGTCTGGGGCATTTCTTTGAAAATGTGTCCATGAAAAAGCTGCAGCAGATGCAGTTTGAATTTTTGGCCTCGGCCCTGGATGGTCCGATTCGATACACGGGTGCCGAGTTGACCCATATTCACCGAGGCCGAGGAATTCGGGGTGCCCATTTTGCCGCCTTCTGCGGACATTTTGCGGATGCGGCGCAGGATGCCGGGGTCGATCCGGGTACGATCGATTTGGCGCTGGGACGTCTGGCGATGTACAAGGACAAAATCACAGGTGACACCAACGTGGACGGGTAGCGTCGGCAAGGCGTCACCACGGAAATTTGGGAAAACCGTTTAAAAACGTGTTACACTTCTCCACCGCGACTCCCAATCTGAGGCGTCTTGATTTGTCTCATTACGGTCGGAGGTGACGATGTCGATTTTCAGTCTTCAACCATCGTTTGTTGAACATGTCCCGTACTCGGCCGATGAGACCGTGCAAAGATTGCGAGCTTCCATTGCCGCCCCTGAATTCTCCGGGCTGGCTCAGGCCGCTGGTCGGGTGGTGGAGTTCAAGATCGACGCCGCAGAACGTCGTTTCTGGTCGCCGCACCTTTCAGTGCAGGTCGGCGACGATTCACTTGATCAGGCAGCTCCGGGCGATGTTTCACAGCCGATAGCGCATGTCGTTGGTCGCTTCTCGCCACGGCCGGAAATTTGGACGATGTTCATGGCTGTCTACCTGAGCACCACATTTTGCATTGCGTCGGCCGCCGTCTGGGGATATGTCCAGTGGTTCATGGGCGGCACCCCTTGGGCGTTGTTGGGAATTCCGATCGGGGTGGTAACCATCCTGACACTGCACGCGGTAAGCTTGACCGGGCAAAGTTTAAGTCGTGATCAGATGGAGTTTTTGCGGGAGCAATTTGACGAGGTGATGGAGACCGCCTTCCGTGGAGAATCTTGTTCGACGTCCCAACCCAAGGCGACCTGCAGTGAGTGACTCACGGCGGACGGGGAGGGCGATCCCGGCAGAGCGTAAACGTTGCGGTCTTGGACACCCGTTCTGCGGGCAAGTTGCTCCATGTCGGCTCGCCAACAAAAAAATCGGCCTGCCGGAAAACCGACAGGCCGATCTCGCATCGACTTCACGATCAAAAGTCAATAAACCACAATTAGAAGTCGTAGCCGATGTTAACTTTGTAGAAGTTGTCGCCAATACCGAATACCGGATTGTTTCGCTCAGTATTCCAGCCCATCGAGTACCGCATGCTCAAACCGTTAGGCAAAGCAACTTGGAAGTAAGGACCAATCCACGAGTAGAGGTTTTGATTGGTCCGAGAATTACGCAACATTTCGTAGTGAATACCGGTAGAGACCATGGACTTCCAGTCGCAGGAATCGCCCCAAGGCTTGATGCCTCCATTCAACCACCAGTGGAGGAAATCAGCCTGAGCCGCACTTGGTCCCCGGGTAGCCAGGTACCAACCTCCGTAGAATTCCGACTCGAAGAAGGTATCGTCGTAACTCACGATCAAGTTCGGAACAACACCGTCAAAGACCTTTGGAAGTCCGGCATTGCCGATACCAGACAGCAAGGAACCATTGAGGATCCCCATTTGAGGATTAACGTTCAGTGCACCGCCGAGTAGCTTGAAATTCAAACCACCACCGAACTCGGTCCACAATCCCGTCCCATCAACGGCGGCTGCACCAATCCCACCGACAGCACTTTGCGAGAAGAAGTCGGTGTGCCACAGGATGCTGTAGAAGGTCACGTCGACGGCGCTGTTCAGGGCGTACCCGGCAGCCACGGTGGTGTAGTTTCCGAAGAACGTGTCTTGGTTTAGACCAATCGTTCCGGCGAAGCGACTGTCACCGCCAAAAGCACCCGTTCCGGGGCACATTTTAGCACCGAAGAACGATCCACAGCCTGAATCGCAACCGGCATCGCACGAAGTGTCACAGCAAGCTTCCGCACCGCAGTACGAAACCTGAGCGACGTCTGATTTAACAGCGTTCTCCGGCTCCAGGTGCTTCAGGTCCAAACGCGAACCTAGTTCGTTCAGTTGCGCTTCCTCGGAGGCTGCATTACGCAGTTTGCTCTGGAAAGCCTTTGCAAAGAATCCTTCGGCGTGGGCATGAACGCCTTGGCCGAGAACCAATGCAGAAAAAAGAGTCAGAATCGTAGACTTCATGTCTATTTGCTCCAAAGGGTCAGATTTATTCCAGCCAATGCCTGATGGAAACCACGCATGTCGCCAGAGTTGCAGGAATCAGCACCGCCTGCGACTGTCATTTTTCCCTGCTACCCTTTGGTAACTTGGGGCGGAAACCAACCACAGTCGCAAACGTTTACCTCAGATTGGAAAAACAATTCAGCGTCGTTCGAGTGATCGCGAAACACTCACGTGAACGATCTCTCCAATCTCCGCCTAGGTTGGGTTTTCGACAGAATAAACCAGGCGGAACACAAGATTCTTGGCAGTTTTGGAGGACTGGGTCGGCGGATTCCCGTGAAAACGCCTCACTTTAACGATTAGCTAAGAAAGGTACGTCGGGCGGACCCGGTTTGGCTTAGCAATCAGCGGCGAAAACGCTCTATAATGCGGGCATTCGTGTCTCTTGGTCCCTCCCTTGGCCTTCCCGAAGAACAGGATTCCACATTCATGACCCATCAGCCGCTGCCCAAAGCAATCGATTTCATGACAACGCGGGTACAAACCGTGGCCACCGACATGTCACTGCAGGATGTCGTGGCGTTTTTGCGCAAGCATGAGGTCTCCAATGCACCCGTGGTGACCAAGAATGAGGCGGGGCAATCGATGTTGGTCGGTTTTATCTCCGAAGGGGACTGTCTGGAGCGTCTATCCAACGAAGTCTTCCATGGCAACCCAGCGCAGCCGCAAACCGTCGGCACGATGATGAAAAGGCATCCTGTCTGTGTGGAACCGGAAACCGATGTCTTTGCTTTGGCTTCGATCTTTGTCAACCATCGCTATCGGCACCTGCCGGTTGTCGAACAAGGGGTCCTCCGTGGGGTCGTCAGCCGTCGCGATATTCTGAAGGCGCTGGAGGCGTATTACCGCAAAGACTTTTCCGACAGTTCGCTGGAGAAGTTCCCCCCCAACCTCCGAGAGGTGGCCAATCTGCGTTTTGTGGCTCGGCGTTTCTAAAGCATCCGACGACGGGCTGCCCCTGAACAACCGGAAAATTTAATCCTGACGCACCACTAGCTTCCGCAGTGACGGACCCGGCGTCGCCAAGGCAGGGGCGTGTTTCATCTGGCAAAACAAAACCTTTTGCAGTCGCGTGGGTTCCATCAATAGGTATACTGGGAGGTAGATTCGGCAGCCGACAGGTTTCCGACTTGCCCTCCCGTTGCCGGTCGAACTGGCATCCCAGCAGCATCGATGATGACTCCCCGTCATTGTTCGTTGCCAGTTCGCCTGACCCCACCCTAATCATTTTTGCCTGAGGATCGTGACCTTGGAACGTTTGAAACCTCTGAATCCAGCGCCCCCGACCGGTCGTGCTGGAGGGATTTTGGTCAAGTTGGTGGTATTGTTGACGGTCACGATGCTATCGGCTGGCGGTATTTACTACGGCTTGCAATTGCGCGGCCCCGAGGATCTGGCACGCAGTTTGATCACCCAAGCAGCGACGCGAGGGGCGTTTGACCACATCGTGCTGGAGCAGGGGGAAATTGAAAGCAGTCGTAACACCGAACTGGTCTGTCAGGTGCGGTCACGTAGCGGCAGTTCGGGGGGCACGTCTATCCTGTGGGTGGCCGACGAGGGAACCGCCGTTAAAGAAGGCGATAAAGTAGTCGAATTGGACTCGTCCCAACTGGAGCAAGAGCAGAAGCAGCAGCGGATTGTGTTGGCCAACGCGGAGGCGGCGGTCGCAAGTGCGCATGCTGCGGTGGAGCAAGCCATGATCGCACGTCAGGAATACCTGGAGGGAGTCTTTTTGACCGACGAAAAGGCGATCAAGAGTGAAATTGCGATAGCGGAACAGGAGATGCGAAAATCACAATTGGCGATGAAAAGCACGCAGCGTCTCGTTGCCAAGGGGCTGGTGAAATCCTTGCAATTAGAAGCGGATCAATTTGCGGTCGCCAATGCGAAGAACCAGTTGGACGCGGCTCAGGCACGTTTGCGGGTACTGCAAGAGTTGACGCGGCAGCGCATGTTGGTCGAATATGACAGCCAGATCGCTGCGGCCCGGGCCAATTTGGAGGCGGTTCGTGGCACGCTGGAGGAAGAACGCCAGAAGATGACGGAACTGGAGGAACAAATTGCGGCTTGTGTGATGCACGCGCCAACCGACGGGGTTGTGGTACATGCGAATCGTTACAGCAGTCGCGGAGGCACTGCTGAGTTTGTGGTTGAAGCGGGGGCGGTGGTTCGCGAGCGGCAAGCTATTATCCGGTTACCCGATCCGACGCAAATGCAGGTGCGAGCCAAAATCAATGAAAATCGCGTTACGCTGGTGAAGGAAGGCATGCCTGCACGGATTCGGGTCGATGCCTTGCCGGGGCTGGAATTGACGGGCAGGGTTGTGCGGGTGAACCGGTACTCGGAGCCCGGCAGTTTTTTCAGCTCGTCCATCAAGGAATACGCAACAATCATTGAAATCATTGACCCGCCAGATACCATCCGCACCGGGATGACGGCGGAAGCCAGAATTTTTGTCGAGCAGTTAGATGATGCCTTGCAGATACCGATTCAGGGGGTTTACGAATACAAAGGTTTCGCCCTGTCGCTGCTGCGAACACCTGACGGGAGCTTGGAGACCCGCCAAGTTAGGATCGGGGCGACTAACGATAAGATGGCAACCATTGTCGAAGGCCTGGACGTCAATGATTCGGTGGTCTTGAACTTGCGAGATCACTTGGACTTGGTGAACTTGCCCGAGGTCAAGCTTGAAGATAATTCCGATCTAGTCGCCCTGCGGCAACAGGCCCTCCCCAGTGCTGACCAGGTAGATACCGCGAACGGTAGTGATCCGATGGTCCAGGGGATGGTCGACCGGATCATGGAACGTAATGATGCGAATTCCGACGGGATCCTATCCAAAGAGGAACTCGCGTCGGTCGACGAACGATTTCGAGCCAGTATCTTGCGTGCGGACGTCGATGGCGACGGCAACGTGACGCGACAGGAATTAACGAAAGCCGCACCACAGATCATGAACACGACACGTGGAGCTGGCGGCCAGTCCCTCGGGGGCGGCCGTCCATCCGGTGGCGGTAGGTCGTGGGGGGGCAATTAACCATGGTCATGCCCTATGAATGGGTCTCTTCGCCATCTACGTCCGCTCCGCAGGCCGTGGCTGCGGTGAAGTTGGCGACCTCGATTCGCAATGTGACCCGGGAATATGTGCTCAAGAGCGAAACCGTGCGTGCGTTACGGGGAGTATCGTTTGATGTCCCCGAGGGGGACTACGTCGCAATCATGGGACCGTCGGGTAGCGGCAAGAGCACGCTGCTGAATCTGCTGGGTTGTCTGGATAAGCCAAGTTCGGGGCAATTGTTCCTGGGGCAGGATGACATTTCGGCCATGACGGATGATCAGTTGGCGGAGGTGCGCAGCCGTCGCATTGGATTCGTATTTCAGTCCTACAATCTGATTCAGCAGCTTACGGTGGTCGAAAACATCCAGGTACCTTTGTTCTATCAAGGCAGGCTGGGTGCAAGGGAACAGCAGCATGCGGTTGAATTGGCGGAAACGGTCGGTTTGAAGGATCGTTTGGATCATCGCCCCAATCAACTTTCCGGAGGCCAGCAGCAGCGTGTCGCCATCGCTCGCAGTTTGGTGAACGACCCCTATTTTATCCTTGCCGACGAAGCAACGGGGAATCTGGATTCCAGGACCACCGAGGAAATCCTGACGTTGTTCGACCGACTGAATCAGGAAGGTCGCACCATCATTATGGTAACGCACGAGGATGAAGTTGCACGACGCGCCAAACGCGTTATCCGGTTGAAGGATGGCTTACTGCGCAGTGACACTGTCAATCGGCAACAGGACCGCGATGCGGCACGCGCCGAACAACGCGAGGCGGTTGAGTTACTGGCAGCGCGGGAGGAATGATCGATGTTGTGGCTGCGGACTTGGCAACTGGGTATCAAAAGCTTGCTGCTGCATCCGTTGCGCAGCGGGCTGACGATGCTGGGCATTTTGATAGGCGTGTGGGCGGTGATCGTGCTGACCGCGATCAGTCAAGGAGCCAGCGATCAAGTCCAGCGGCAATTGGAATCGTTGGGCGCGGACACGATTATTCTGGTCAGTGTCAAACCGCCAGCCGAAAAGCTGACCGGATCAGGGGCAACCAAATACGGATTGACGCGTGATGACCTGGATCTGATCAAAGCGACCGTGCCCACGCTGCAAACGGTGATCCCGATTCGCGAAATTCGGCGTCAGTTTTCGCGTGGTGACAAACTGGTCGATGGGCGGTTGGTTGGCTGCACACCCGGCTACGCGGAGATCAATCGTTTGCAATTGCGGCCCCGCGGAGGTCGATTTCTGACCGATGTCGACGGCAGCACACGGGCAACGGTTTGCGTCCTTTCGTCGGGAATTGCGGACCGTTTGTTTCCATTTGAAGAACCGGTCGGCAAACGGATCTATGTGCCCGAAAGCCGCGATTATTACCTGGTCGTTGGTGTTTTGCAGCATCGGACCGCGTCTGCTGCCATTGGTGGTTCGCTGGATTCCAAAGATTTTTCCAGAGACGTTTATGTGCCGATTCAGACACTGCGTGCCCGAGTCGGCGATCGAATCGTTACCCGGCGTAGTGGTCAGTTCGAGGTGGAAGATATGGAACTGAATCAAATTACACTGCGCATTAGCGGGGGTGAAGAAAAGGTCCGCAGCACTGCGGCCATGATTGAAAGCATGATCAAACCTCGGCATTTTTCTCTCAACGACGCTGCTGTGGTGGTGCCGCTGGAACTGCTTGAACAAGCCAGAAACTTACGCTTGATGTTTCTAGGAATCGGGGTCCTGATCGCCTGCATCTCCTTAATCGTCGGCGGAATTGGGATCATGAACATCATGTTGGCCAGCGTTACCGAGAGAACCCGGGAAATTGGTGT
>SLFV01000275.1 GCA_007124075.1 Roseimaritima sp. | reverse complement strand
TAGCGGATTGGTATTGAATTGACTCGTTTACGGCAGCTTTGAACTGCCAAAACTTTCGCTGCAGCACAAAGTGATGACTGTTTTATATTCGCGTAATATTGGTGTCCTTGCGCTGGCGCTTGCCGGTGTTCTTTTGCAGGCCGGTTGTCAACCGGAATTTGCCTTCGAACCGACCAATACGACAAAGGAAGATCTTTTAAGGTTGGATCATCCCGAGGTTCCCAAACCGTTCCCGCTGGTCGATTCGGCGATGACGTCCACCCCCCCGGTGCCGCCGACACGGGCGGAAACCCCGGTCCCCGCAAAACCACCCGCACGATCCGCGGACGCGCCGGAGCAGTCCGCAGATGCGGTGGCTGCCTTGGAGGAAGCAGGCTATTTGTTGACCAAAGATAGCCAGGGGCGGGTAACGGGTTTGGCGTTTGGAGCCAAAGGGGATATTCCGGCCACGTTTGCCCATTTTTCAGGTGTTCCCTTTGTCCAAGTCTTAACGCTTAGCGGTCCCGAATTAACCGATGATGGTCTGGAGGCAATCCAGAAGCTCACCCAGTTGAAACGACTGGACCTGACCGACACCGCGATCACCGATGCGGTGCTGCCGACGATCGGCAAACTGGCCAATCTGGAGGCGTTATTCTTAAGAAGAACATCGATTTCCGATGCGGGTTTGCGGCATTTGGTGGGGTTGGCAAAGCTTCGTGCACTGGATGTTCGTAACAGCAACATCGGCGACGCGGGGATGGAATTCGTCGCCAAATTGCCCAGTCTTGTCGATGTGCAGTTGGAAAAGTCAAAGGTCACCGATTCCGGCTTGGCAAAGCTTGCCGACATGAAACTGAAGTCGTTCAACGTCAACTATTGCACCTCTGTAAGCGACAAGACTTTGGAAATGTTGGGCAGGATGCCAACGTTGGAGTCGATTCAAATGGATTCCTGCAAGATCACCGACGAGGGTATGGCGGCGGTTGCCAACCTGCCAGCTTTGAGGCGGCTGCGAATTCGCGACACGGATATCACGGGCGAGGGATTTCAGCATGTCGCCAAGCTGGATCGACTGGAGCGTCTGGAACTCCGCGGTACCTCGATCGACGACAGTGGCGTTGCAATTCTCAGTGAACTACCGAATGTCCAATTTTTGGACCTGAGTGAATGCAGGTTGATTACTCCCGAAGGCTTTAAGCCACTGGGCAAATTGACTCAGTTGCGTGTGCTGGGACTGTGGGAAACACGGATCGGTGACGAAGCGTTCGCAAGCCTAGGTGGGATGGCGGAACTGGAGGACTTGGACCTGAAGGCGACTTCGATCAGCGATCAATCCATTGACACACTCGTGCAGTTTGAACGCTTGCGCCGATTAAATGTTGCGGGCACGGAAATCAGTGAGGAAAGCATCCGCCGGTTGGCCGAATTGCCGGATTTGCGTTACCTGAATATCGCCAACATTTCCAGCGTGGGATTCGATTTGGTGGATGACCTCGAGGAGAAGTATCCGGAGCTTCAAGTTGTGGAATTCGAGACCGGCTGATTCGGTGCGTCCTGAGCCAGATCGACGACTACCCAGCAACAGCCCGTTAGTTGAGAGTCGTCGGGACCGTCACGCGTGTCTATGCCGCTTGCCCTACAAGCAGCGGAGATACTGGATGCCGCTGCTGACCGCTTCGGTTCCATCGCCCGGTTTGCCAACGACAAACCAGCTTCGGTAGCGGCTGTCTTCCAATCGTCCCAAAATTTCGGGGAAGTCCGCAATCCCTTCCCCTAGAGGCACTTCGATGCCGCGTCCCCGAGCAAGGTCCTGGACAGCATCGTGCGCCACCACCAACTGCAGGCGATCAGTTAGGCAGCGGAGGCCATCGGCAACCGCGAATCCGTTCAAAATCAAATTCCCTGGGTTAAACGCGACTCCCACAAACATTTGTTCGTCCATGGCCAACAGCTCCGCCAACCGCTCGCAGGGCTCCGTCCCGGTTTCGGCTGCCAAGCAGGCACCGACATGAGTGCCGAAGCGCCCCAGGTCGCTCAGGACGGTGGCCAACTGTTGGTAGGCAGGGGATTCGGTCTCCGCAGGGACCCGCCCGATCTGGTTGACCACTAGGTTGCAGCCCAGGCGATAGGCCATCCGCATGGCAGCCTTTGTGGCATCGACGCGTTGGTTCAGCCGCGGCAGGTAATCGTAGCCATGTCTGGTTTGAAAACGTACCGAACTAATCCGTAAATTCAGATCATTCAGCATTTTCCTTAGCTGGCGACAGGCCGTGTCGGTTATTTCGGTTGGACGCAAGTCATTTCGTGCGTCGATCTCTACAGCGGTAGCCCCCACGGAGGCAGCCGTGTGCAATGCTTGTTTAAAAGGCTGCCCGAAGGCACGTAACTGAACCGCGATCTTCAATTCCGGCACGACTAGTAGCACTCCTGCAACGGGTTCAAAAAATTGTCTGCGGCATATGGTCAACGTTTATGAGTCGCATTCCCCATGTCCCTGACGGCCCAGCGAAAAAGGGGGCTGACTCCATGGCAACCTCGCTGGAATACCGAAAATTCGATCGTTCGGGAAGGGGCAGCCCCCTTTTTTACCCGGGGGCTGAACCTCCGCCGCAACGCAAAGGCGCAATGCTGCGAGTGATTCTAATGCTTTGGGCGTTAGCGGCTATGCCCTGTGCCGCCATGGAGCCATCGCTGGAAAACTCGCTGGCCCCCGGCGAAGGGGGCGAAGTGGTGCGCAAATGGAGGTTCGGTCGCGAAGACGATCAGAATTATGACCAGTGGCCCGATGACTGGAAACGGATGCGGTCGCGCCAGTATCCCAGCTACCTGAAAATCGCAATCCGCTCGGATCCCAGCCCGCTGGCCAGCGCGGCCCAGCAGTTTGATCGTCGTCTTCTGCCGTGGTGGTCTTGGCTGCGACGCACGTTGACAGGTCCTCCCGCGTGGGTGGACTGGTACCCGCATGGCGGCAGTCTGCCGCTGCGAGCGCTCGCGACCAAAATGCCCAGCCTGCCCCCGATTTTCCGCGACCGAGTGGAAAACGATTTCCTGCAAGTCGACCTCAACGGTGGTGCGGCGTTGATCCAAAGCCCGCCGATCAGCATCGATCGCATGTACAGCTACATGCTGGATCTCAGGATTGCGACAGAGGATTTGCAGCACCACCAGGCGTGGGCGGAACTGGTTTTTGTCGACGCAGACGACCAGGAACTGACGGGGGCAGCTACCACACCCCTTGGGGAAACACGATCATGGACTTCGTTGGCCACGGAAATGCAGGCGACGCCTCCAGAGGCAACCCATGCGGTGGTCAAACTGCGTCTGGAGGCCGGGCCGCAGGGAGGCGACCTGTTTGGCAAAGTTAAATTCGATGACGTTCGAGTCCGCAAGTTCCCGCAATTAATTGTGGGGTTGGATCAAGAGCGTGGCATTTACAGACAGGGGCAGTCGATTGAAATCACGGCGCGCGCGATGGGGCTGAATTTCCCAGATGCAACAGCCCGCTTTACCATTCGCAACGTCGACGGTGCGATCGTGTGGCAGCAGGATGCCAATCTGGGCAACGATCCTCGCCAGCAAAGCGACACCGCCTTCGGAGGTCAGGCGACCTTGACACTGGACCCTTTGCCACCGGGTTATTACGAACTGTACGCGGGCCTGTTGGAGACCAAGCAAACGCTGGGTCACTTTACACCCTTGGCAGTTTTCAGTGATCTGCCGGACCAGCTAGGCGTCTTCGGGTGGACGTTGCCAGCAGAACCGAAGGCCACCCGTCGCCGGACATTGCCGGGATGGTTGCGTGCATGTCGCGTGGGCTGGGTCAAATACCCTTGCTGGATCGACTCTCGGGATATTGCGGCAAGCGATGACTTGGGCTGGTTGATGAATCGGCTGCAGGAATCCAACATTCAGGTCGTGGGATTGTTGGATCAGCCGCCTGCGGGGTTGGCTGCGGAAATTGATGCTCGTCGTCCGGTGACCGCTGTCAGTGTCTTTCGTGACCCCGAGGTGTATCGTCCGTTACTGGAACCGATCATGGCCCGTTTGACGGTCAAGATTCGGCGGTGGCAATTAGGCAGAGAGGGGGATGCTAGTTTTCTGACACGTGGTAGCCTGCGGGAGACGATCCAACAGATTAACCAGGAATTGCAAGGTTACAGCGAACCCTTGCTGTTGACCATCAATTGGCCCTGGCTGGAACCCACCCCCGCGCCGGACCAAAGGTCCTGGGCAGCCACCTATCGTAGCGATCCTACCCCGTTGACGGCCGACGAATTGGAAACCTACCTGGGGGCCGTGACGCGGCAGGAATCGGCCGCCGATCACGATCATGCGACTTGGGTGATGTTAGACCCGTTACCAAGTTCCCAGTACGACTTGGCCACACGCATCAAGGACCTGGTGATTCGCATGGCTACCATTCAAGGGCATCGTGTGCAGGCAGCTTTCGTTTCCGATCCGTACGCTGATCAAACCGGCTTGCTGACGGAGCAGGGAATGCCCAAACCGATGCTCCTTCCCTGGCGGACGACGTCCGCCACGATTGGTACGCTGCGACGGATTGGTTCTCTGCAGCTACCCGGCGGCAGCCGGAACATTGTGTTAAGCGATGGGGAGCAGACGGTGTTGGTGGTCTGGAATGACCAGCCTTGTGTTGAACCCATCTTGCATGGTGATGCGCTGAGGGTCGTGGATGTTTGGGGGAACATCCAGAAAATCGCAGCGACCTCAGTAACGGAAGCCGATGCCGATCGACCCAGCCACAGCATCGATGTTGGACCGCTACCTCAGTTTATTCTTGGTTTAGACACGTTAATGACAAAATTTTCACTGGCGGTTCAGCTTGATCGCAACAGCATCGACAGTCTGCTGGGACGCGAACAAACGATCAAGATGACACTCCGTAATCCCGACAAGCAATTGATTTCCGGAACCTGCCGGATCGATGTCGGTGATGCGTGGGAAGTCCTCCAGTCGCCGGCCAGTTTTCAGCTTCCCGGGGGAGTCTCGCGACAGTTCCCGATCACCGTTCGCCTGCGCTCCCACGCGACGACGGGTATGCAAGAGCTGGGATTGCAATTTACTCTTGATCGCGCCGGTTCCAAACCATTCATGGTGTATCGTGAAATCCGGGTCGGACCGGAAGGGCTGGAGGTCGAGACGTTTACGCGGTTGGAACCGACGGGGGAATTGGTCGTCACGATCGAAATGGAAAACAGCCTGAGCGACCCGCAGCGGTATGATTGCCGCCTGTTTCCCCCCGAACGCCAATACCAACGGAAAAGTATCGCGATCCCGGGTGGCAAACGTGTTAAACGTCAATTCGTGTTGGCTGATGGCGAAAGTCTGCTGGGACGTCAACTGCTGCTTCGAGCCGTGGAGCAGGATGGTCGCAGGGTGCTGAACTACACGATTCCGGTGACGCCCTAAGAGCCTGTTGAAAAAGGGGGGAGATGGGGGTGGCGCGTCAACGCGTCGGTCGCCAGCCAATCACAGATCGATGGATTCGGTCGACTGGGCACGCTGGGCACGCAGTTGCTGCATTGTCATCATCACCGCCTCGGCTTGCAAACGCAACGCTTCGCTAAGCTGCTTTTTGTTCTGAGCACTCTGCGAGTCCGCTTGCAACTGATCAATGGCGGACCAGTCAATCTTCCAGCCTTGTTCGGCCACCGCATCGCGAAGCTTCTGCACGGTATTTGCCAATTGCTGGACCAGATCGTTCGTTGGTTTGGCCTGATATTGACGATAGGGCCCACGACCGGAGGCCAAGCCCGCGTGAGCCCTGTTGGTCGATGATGCCTGGGGACAGAACCAACAGTACCAGCCCATGTAGATGGTGCAGGCAATCGCCACCGCCAATGCTGCCAGCATGCCCACCAAGCGGTCATTGATTCCCAGTGGAAACGCCATGAGCAAGCTGACCGCGACAATAACCCACAGCACCGGAGGAGGGTTGCGGATCTTCCGACGAGTCGCTACCGGCAAATTATTCTGATTGAAATCGGCCTCCACATGCACGATGATGACTGTGATATTATCCGGGCCTCCCCGGAGATTGGCCAAGTCGATCAGTACCTGCGCGGCTCGATCGGCTGGCATTGCGCCCACGATTGCACCAATCTCCAGGTCCGTCACCTGTCCGGTCAAGCCATCGCTGCACAGCAGATAGCGGTCGCCTCGCAGCGCTGGCCAGGGGCCTTCGGTGTCAACCATCACCTCGGCGTTGGGGCCAAGGGAACGTGTGATCACGTTCTTAGGGATCGCACGGCTCAATTCGCTATTGGGCTGCACCGTCCCGTTGGCTTCCATTTCCCAAACCAGGCTGTGATCAAAGGTTAATTGTTCGAATAGATTTTTTCGCCATCGGTACACGCGACTATCGCCAACGTGCCCTACGATCGCTCCGGTCGGCAGCAGCGTCAAAACGCTGGCCGTGGTTCCCATGTTGTGAAATTCCGGATTGTTTTGTCCCTTGAGATAGATCTCACGGTTGGCCTCGACGATGGCGGTTTGTAAAGCCATGACCGGGACATCGCTTTGGTCGCGGAAATAATGCTGGGAGATCCGCTGAACCGCCATTTGACTGGCCAATTCTCCCGCCGCATGCGCCCCCATCCCATCGGCGACAACAAACAGATGCCCTTTGCGTTGAAAGCCGGTCGGCGATTCAGCCAGCACGGTCGTCGCCGAATCCTGATTATTCGATCTTCGCATGCCAACATCGGTTTGCACGGCGTACGACACTGCGGAGAAAGAACGCTCTGATTCGGACATGCGTAACCAACAACAAACGGTTTGCAGTTCAATACTTGTTGTGCAAAACGACCTCGCGGCCTGTAATTTGACTTCCTCATCGTCCGCAGGGAACGACCGATTGTAACATCGATTGAGTGTCAATGTGCGGCGTTGCGCGTCACACGACCGCAAATAACTCTTTTCCCGCCGCCTTTTTCAACAGACCCTCACCCCCTCATCGGGAACAAGACCGCACCCAATACGGTGACCAACAGCGCAGCAAATCCCATTGCGGTTGTCATCGGCGAGACGGTCCGCAGACCCTCC
>SLFV01000066.1 GCA_007124075.1 Roseimaritima sp. | reverse complement strand
CGAGGTGCCATTATTTCCAGGCCAGCCAGCCTTGCTCTCGGTACCAAGCAATGGTCTGCTGTAATTGAGATTCCAGCGGGTCCGAAAAAGTGAACTCCAGATCGGCGATCAGATTGGGGTCCTGGTACGCCCAGCTAGAAACTAAGGCTTCGCGAATCTTGTCCGTATGAAATGCACCGTTTTTCATTTGTTCTGCGATCCAGCCAACGACCCTGGCAACCACCGGAGGGACCGGCACCACCCACACGCCTCGTCCCATCGCCGTGGCCAGCATCTGCCCCCACTGTCGATAGGTGGGGTAGGCATCGGGTCGCCCCGCAATGTAGAGCCCTTGATCGCTCAACGGTTTTGCTGGGTCGTCGATGCGACGCCCTTGCAGGAAGATTCGCAGTAAAATCTCCACCAAGTCGTCAACGTAAATGACGCTCAGCGGTGGCGAACGCCAACCCGGGGAGAAATGCAAACCCGTTTTGGCAATTGCCTGAACGATTCGGTAGCCTTCACGATCGCCAGGCCCAAACACTAACCCCGGTCGCACGATGCTGACGGGACAGTGGCGGGCCAGACGTTGCAACTCCCGTTCACCCTGCAACTTGCTGCGACCATACCGCGAAACCGGTTTGGGCGGCTCGGCGGCGGTACGGATCTGCGGTTTTCTCCCCGGCCCTGATGCTGCGATCGATGAAACAGAAACGACAACCGGGCGGGCCGCACTGGCCAACAGGCCGTCGACAAGATTGCCAGTCCCTTGCGCGTTGACCTCTAGCAAACGTTTCAGGTTGGCCGAAGTCGTCAGGCCGGCGATGTGAAATACTGCTTCCAAATCGGCCAATGCGGGGGCGGGGAGGGCTGACGTTACCAAATCACAGGGAACCAATTCGATCCCCAAATCAGACAGCCGTTGGACCTGCGAAGTCGCGCGAACCGTCGCCCGAACATGCCAGCCCTGGGCGACCAATCGCTGGCACAAGCGACTGCCGATGAACCCCGTCGCTCCGGTAACCAATGCGGTGGGCTTGGGTGGCGATCTCATGGTGCGTGCGTTCTGGACAAGCGGCAGATATCAAACGAATTCGTCCGATACCTTGAGTTGCAGCAATTGCCGGGAGGGTTGAAGGAGGGGAGGGAATTGAATGCGGAAACCTGCTTCTGGACAAGTTCCATGGAGTGCAGGCGTTCCTCAGAGTGCAAAGGTGTCAGCAAAGTCGGACACCTGTGCGGAGGAAACCAGCGGATGCAATGCCAACCGAAATGTGATTTCGCCCCCGGGGTCCAATGAAACGATTCGTCCGGCAGCGGCTTCCTCATCGCGTGTGTTGGGCAGGTTTGTTGCAGGTTCGATCCCCACCACATAGCCATCCTCCATCGCTGCCGTGTTTTTCCAAACGACGCAGTGAGGCAGTGTTTGCGTATCGAAAGTGACGCCAAAGCCAACCGCACGATCGACCGCCTGCAGCAAACAAGCGGCGTTTCCGCTCGGGTCCGCGCGAGGATCGATGAAGTAAACCCGTTCAGCATAACCCGTTTCAGGTGGTCCGATTTGGTCCCAGCGGTCAATCTCGTCGTTGGATCGTTCGTCCTTGCCCCGGACCTGTTGCCCTGCGACCCGGATCCTGGCCCCGTCGCTCAGCAGGGGCACGCCCAGATTAATGTGATACAGCATTTGAGCCGTGGCCGGTTGAGCAGCCGCGTTGATGATCGTATCTTCGATTTCTACCACGGCGCTGTTGACATGCACCGTTAACCGACTGCGGAGCTGGAAACGCTTGAAAAACAAACGTGACTCCAGCACCGTCCCCTCCAACACCAAACGCCCGGTCGACGGCTCAAATTCGGCGCTAAGGTCGATCGCTGGAAGATTGGCAATTCGGCCGTGCAATGGATACTGCAATTGACCCCGCGGATCGTGCTGCGGCGCGCCGTTGCTTTCCAAACCACAACGAACCAATAATTCATCAAAACCTTCCAACCACCCTAACCCACTAGGGTCAAAAGTTGGAACCAAATTGGGATGGATCGGGCCCGCAACGGGTGACTGCCAACCGAACGCATGCCCATCCGCCTCCATCCGCCAAATCCCCATCCCGCGAGTTGGTAAAACCAGTAAGCGAACCGCCCCGGTATCGAGCAAGATCGCCTCCACGCCACGAGCCGCCCCATCCTGGAACGTCCCTCGCCGCAGTTCGATGACGCCACCTCCCCCGTGCTGAATGCACGGGCACAAGCTAGGTTCGCTTTCCCAGCGTATTCGCGATTGAATGGATTGCAGCAAAGGCATTGGAGCGAGGTCTGGCTGGCGGGAATTACATGTTAGGCTGCTGGAGCATCGTGCGGCCATTCATTATCGTCTTTCGCCCTGCAAATGATTCTCTGAAAAACCCTCTTGGCTAAGTAAAAAACGACGCCGGGTCACCCCGAGATGCCCCGCGGGATCACCGCCTTCACGCACACCGGCACCGATGGTCCCTTAATTGTCTCGCAAGTCCAATCGAGAGGCAAGGCGTGACCGGGGCATTTCCATATGCCCCAGGTGGTCAAAAGCCCTGCACGCGACACCCGTTTGGGTCGATGCCTGCGCGCCGTTCGCGGACAGCCGCATCTTGCGTCTAACCCGTGAAGTCCGTGGGACAGTTCCTACTGACCAGCGCCAACAGCCCGTGGCCGCAGACTGTTGTTGCCGACTTCACACAAGGCGAACTTGCCAAGGTTGTCCGTGGACCATTCGCAATGATTGATCACGTGTTTCCCTCCAAAGAATATCGCTCGACCGCTGTGGGTCAACGCTGATAGCGGATGGAATTTTCCGCTTTTATACGCTAGCACCCGCGATTCCTGTAAATCACGAACCTGGCGCAAAAAAGAAAATTTCGTCGTCGTTCTATTTCGGTATTTCCAGATTGCTAGCAAAATTCGGTAGCTGTCGATTAATGCGTTTTATTTTTCCCTTGGCGGACGATCGGTTTTCGTTCAATCGTCTTTGTCTCGGGTCAGGTGCCCACTGCGACCGATCGCAAGCAACAACCGCAGCATCACAAGTAGACTGATCGCAGCGCCTGAAAAGCCAAACAGGCTTAGTTCGTGCATCCCCATCCAGGGTGTTTTTGGGAATAAAAGGGGGGGGACTCGGTAAGCCAGCAGAAAAGAGGAGCCCAGGAACAGTGAACTGGCCAGCAGGCCCAAGACGAGCCGATTGACCGAGGGGCTGAGCCGGCGGTGTTCCAGATTCAAGCTGGCGGTGCCGCGGCGGAACTGTTCCAGCATTCCCAGAAGTTGATCGGGAGCCATTTCCAGAAAGTACTCGGCTTCCATGTAGATTCGTCGTGCTTGCCGCAGCCGGCGACGCGGGCTCAAACGCCGCAACATCGCCCGCCGGACAAAACGACTGATCACTTCCAAGGAATCAAAGTCAGCCTCCAGCAGACGCAGCGAACCCTCCAGCGAAACCAGCGTTTTGATCAACAGCGCCGATTGGCTGGGAAGCTTAACGTTGTGCCGATGCAGGATTTCGCTTAAATCATTCAAAGCCATCGACAGATCAAAACTTCCCAGTCCCTGGCGTCCGTAGGTGCCAATATAATCCCCAATGTCAACCGATAGCGCGGAATCATCCAGCAGCGGTCCCGCCTCGCCAACTCGCTTGACCAGCCGCAGCAGCATGGCTTGATCGCCAGCGGAGATCGCGTAGAGCATTTCCTCAATCGCTTCCCGCAGCCGATCGTCCAGGCGACCGACCATCCCAAAATCCAGGATGCCCAAGCGGCCATCGGGAAGAACCAGTAAGTTGCCTGGATGGGGGTCGGCATGGAACAGCCCCAGGTCGAATATCATCCGCATGTAATAGGTCGTCAGTTGCTCGGCCATCGCGGCGCGCGTCGGATGATCGGTTTCATCCCATTTGGCGATACTTGCACCTTCCACGCGGCGCATGACCAGCACTCGCCGCGAACAAAGCGCGGGAATCGGCTGGGGTACGACGATGCCTGGCTCTTTGGCGAAGAACTCATCGAACAGTTGCATGTTCTGCTGTTCTCGCTGAAAGTCCAGTTCGCGACGCATCATCGGGATGATCTGTCGCGCGATCTCCGTCGGCCCCCAAGCGGCGAACGTTTCCACCCGTTCGGCCAACTGCGCGATGCCGGTCAGAATATCTAAATCCTGCAGCACCACCTGTTCGATCCCGTCCCGCTGGACCTTGATCACGACTTCGCTGCCATCGGTCAGACGAGCCGCATGGACCTGTCCGATCGAAGCGGTCGCCAATGGGACGTCATCCAGTTCCGCGATCTCCTGTTTGAATCGATCCCCCAACTCGGCGACCAGATTCCGACGGAGAACATCGGGAGCATCGGGAGCGACATTGGCTCGTAATTGTTGCAGCTCGTCGGCCATCAACGGGCCGACGAGGTCAGGGCGCGCGGCCAATATTTGCCCCAGCTTGATGAACGTTGGTCCCAGCTCGGTCAGCGCCAAACGAACGCGCTTTTCTCGGGAGTAGTCCGCCAGGGGAATTCCGTGCTTGTCCTTCAGTAGCTCGCGCATTGGCAAGCTGGGAAAATGGCTTAACCAATCGGCCAATCCGTAACGCCGGAGAACGACCAGGATCTGTCGCCAACGCTTCAAATTGCGGTAAAGCTGGGGGAAGGAGGTGATCTTCATAAAGTACGAGTGATCCTGGGTGGCAGCGATAGCTGCGGTTCAGTATGAACGGGTCGACCGACGTTGACCAGTTTTCCAGACTATCGTTTCCCCGCCGTCCCGGAAGGGTGACCACCGATCGCTACAATCGCAACAATCCGCACTGGCAGGTCCCGGATCACTATTCGTCGATTGACCTGATGCGGCGTGTTTCTCTCCCACTGGCAGCCTGACCGGAATCGCCCTACCAGGAAATCGACTACACTGGAGACAGAAGCGACAGTTTGCGATTTTGAGGTTAATGGAATGAAAGCTTGTCCCCTAAACGATGGTTGCAGCGACAAGCGGGTCCTGCGGTGGACCACTGGTTGGCGGTTCCCGATCTTGCGTTGGGGGGAAACCGCTGTACCGATCTGGCAATGGATCGTCTTTGCCACCACCCTGACGGTGTCGGTTT
This sequence comes from Roseimaritima sp., assembly GCA_007124075.1. Classification (GTDB taxonomy): domain Bacteria; phylum Planctomycetota; class Planctomycetia; order Pirellulales; family Pirellulaceae; genus Roseimaritima. The sequence continues at coordinate 1,976 of SLFV01000066.1, read as the reverse complement.
GTTGGCCGAATCCGCTGACAGCCGATGTCCAGCAGATTCGCTTTACCGATAGTCGGCAGCGCAGTCAAACCGTGATCGGCGAGGTCGTCGTCCAGGCTCGCAACGGCGGGCTGTTCGTGCAGGCAGATGATGGGCAGATTTGGTTGCTGCAACCGGAGCAGATTCAGGAACGCAGCACGCTTTCGGAGCCGCTGGAACCGATTTCCGCCGATGAAGCGGCACGGCGTTTGTTGGACGAAATGCCCGAAGGTTTCAAAATCCACCGTACCTCCAATTATCTGATTTGCCATAACACCAACCCCAAATACGCTAGTTACGTGGGAGGCTTGTTCGAACAGCTTTACCGAGGTTTTTTTGCCTACTGGAAAGGCTTGGGCTGGGAACTGGATACGCCTCGCTTTCCCCTGGTGGCGTTGGTGTTTGCCGATCAGGATGGGTTTCAAAGCTACGCCGGTCACGAACTAGGTGACACGGTCAAATCGGTGATCGGCTACTACCATCTGGAAACCAACAGGATGACGACTTATTTCCTTCCCAATGCCGAACGGAACGTCGCCACGATCATTCACGAAGCGACCCACCAGTTGGCTTACAATAGTGGCTTGCAACGACGGTTTGCGGATAATCCGATGTGGGTCAGCGAGGGTCTGGCAATGTTCTTCGAATCGCCCGATTTCTCGAGTCCTCGCGGATGGCGGAGCGTGGGCAAGGTGAATCGGGTCAACTTGGAACGGTTTCGACGCTACGTGCCCTCCCGGCCTGCCGATTCGCTACGCACTTTATTGGCCGATGACGCACGTTTGCGCGATTCATCACAGGCGCTGATGGCTTACGGGGAATCCTGGGCACTGACCTACTTCCTGCTGAAGACGCGGCGCAAGGAGTTTGTCGCCTATCTACAACAACTTAGCGCCGGGGAACCTCTGCAACAGCGCTCTCCGCAGGAGCGAATTGAGATGCTGGAAACCGCCCTGGATATCGATCTGGAAACGCTAGATAGACGCTTTGTTCCCTACATGATGCGACTGCGGTAGCCGTCAGAATGCACGAGGGAGAATTTCCGTCATCGAGTCACAGCCCGACCGAAGCTGGGTATACTTTGTAATTCATGATGGTTTCCCAAGTTTGAGCTCTCCGCAAATTGATTCATACGAGCGAGCACTGTGGTTCTTGACGGCGATTTCGATTTCAGTAGCGACGAGCGCACGGAAATCCGGGAGGCCGATGACTCCGATACGGTGGACGGGCATGGTCAGCCGCAAGCAATTGTCCTTGCCGCTCCCTGGCAGGTCGGGGGAGAGGTTGCGGGCTATGTCCTGGAGAAGAGCCTGGGCAGTGGCGGGAGTGCGGTCGTCTTTAGCGCTCGTTCGAAAACTTGTGGAATGACGGTCGCGCTGAAACTGCTGGTTCATCACGAACCCCGCGCGATCCAGCGGTTCAAGGCAGGTTTTCGTTCCCTGGCGGACATTCATCATCCAAACCTGGTGACGTTGCACGGTCTGCATCAACATGGGGAAGACTTCTTTATAACGATGGAGCAGGTTGATGGGGAACCTTTGATTAAGGCCATCCAACATGAGTGCATCACTAATTCTGCTCAGTTTTATCATCGCATGCGGCGAGTCTTGCGTGATGTTGCTTCCGCGTTGCACGCCCTGCACTCCCGGCGGTTGGTTCACCGCGATGTGAAGCCTAACAACATCTTGGTCGATCGTTTCGGACAGGCGCGTCTGATCGACTACGGCATCATTGGAAGTTTCGATCCGGCTTGGGATCGTGACGGCCTTCGCTCCTACTTTGTAGGGAATCGTCGATTTGTCGCTCCGGAAGTCCTCACCCAGCAGCGTTACCTACCGGGAAGTGACATCTACAGCCTAGGTCGGGTCATGGTCCGTTTGTTCCGCAGATGCCATCCGCAGTGCCCGCCGGTTGGCAAGACAGAGGATGGATTATTTCCAGCCGATATTCCCTCGGAT